>CAYXXL010000371.1:0-3109 GCA_964469025.1 uncultured Fibrobacteria bacterium | reverse complement strand
TTCCATTCGCACCTACCAGGAATGGGAACAGGGGCGACGGCAACCGACCGGAGCCGCTCGAGTCCTTCTGCGACTCATTTCGAAGAAACCGGAGTTGGTCTCGGACCTTGCTTGATGGTTCGTGCCGGCTTCTTGAGCAAGAAGAATGGTCATAAGTACATGACTATTCTTCGAAAGCCAGGTACTTTGCCCTCGAGTGGCGCATGGTCATTATTATCCGACCAACTTGGCTCTAGTCCAATTTGGACACCGAGCGGTGAGCGTATCGAAATCTGTGGGGCCTGTGGAAAAAACCAATCGGACTAGAGTTTGGTTGGATGCGTATCTGTATGGGACACCAAGTGCGAGATTGCCCTGGCCCTGGTAGGGCATCCCCAATTCAAACCCACCAAAGGTGTCGACTTGGTTGCCAGCAAGCGGGATCGCAGGCGAGAGTAAAGTGGGCTTCCGGTATTCCCGACCACCACTGGTCACAAAATTGGAATCGAATTGAAAAATCATCACGTTTTTGGACTGCGAGAATTGAAACCAAACCTCGGTGGAATCAGGCAAGGGGTATCCTGACGATGGACTTGCTATGAACTCGTAAGCCGGAACAATCGTGACCGAATCCTTGGATAAATTTTGAACTCTGGTGTTCAATTGAGGGAAATTCCCAAAAACATATCCGTACCCATTCAGATCACAGAAGATGGTATTGGGTAAAAATTTCAAGTTCCCCGCCAATGTGGTGCCCGCCAAAATCGCAACCGAGGCCAAAAGGATCCGTATGAGAATATCTCCCTTAGTTCGAAGTCTGTTCCGAATCTACCTCCACTCAAGAATTCGAATCCCTCCATCCTTGGGCATATCCCATAGAACACCAAATTTCGAAGGACTCGAGGCCATTTGCACATACCTCACCCTGACCTCCCACGCTTCTCCCATTGCCACTCTCTGGTCGCTCTCAGCCCGCAGCGAAGCGCCAAAGGCGCCAGCCCGCGGAACCGGCACCGGGGTCCAGGGGGGCTTGGCTATTCGGAGGGCGTCCATCGAGCCATCCACGACATGCATCGTCGTACCGGCTTTGGAAGGTCGGACCCTGGCCGCGTTATCCATGGAAACCGAACTGGGACCCGCATCGACTTTCACCAGAGGTCAGGGACCGGATCGCGAGCCAACGTTGCGGCATCGGTTGTTGAAGTCGATTCATCGACTTGTCCATGCGGAATTCGGCAAGTGCGAGCGCCGTTCTCCAGGGCGGGTTACCTTCGTCCCTCGTTCGTCGACATCGGAGGGAACTTTTGGAAACGATTGGAAACGGACGCGCAAGCCTTGGTCTTTCGGTGTTGGGCATGCTGTTCCTCGCCCCACCCGCGTTTTCCCTGAACGACGGACTCGCTCTGACTCCGCCCATGGGTTGGATCTCCCTATACGCCTTTCCGAATGGTGCAAGCAGCGAATCGCTCCTCCTCCAGACGGCGAACGCCATGGCGACCTCCGGCATGAAGGACGTCGGATACCAGTACGTCATCCAGGACGACGGCTGGATATCTGGTCGCGCCGCGGGCACGGGAAAGCCGATCGCGGACGCAGCCAAGTTCCCGCACGGATTCAAGTGGATGACGGATTCCATCCATGCGCTGGGCCTGAAGGCCGGGATCTTCACCGCCGTCGGGACCCAAACGGGCTTGGGCGTTCCGGGGACGGGAAGTCTCGGCTACGAGGACGTCGACGCCCAGCAGTACGCGGATTGGGGATTCGACTTCCTGAAGAACGATTGGTGCAAGACCGCCTCGATCCCCAGCACATGGACGAACAATCCCATGGGACTCTTCAGCCGCATGAAGAACGCGATCAAGAAGACCGGGCGTCCCATCGTACTGAGCCTCTACGAGAAAGGACAATCTGGAGTCAAGACCCCGTGGACCTGGTCGGATTCCGTGGGTCACATGTGGAGGACCACGAAGGACATCGGGCCCGCGTTCACGACGGTGATCGGGATCAATCTGGACGGGAACGCCGATATCGGCTCCTTCCAGCATCCCGGCGGGTACAACGATCCCGACATGCTGGAGGTGGGCCTCACCTCGGGTGGGATGACCCAAATCGAGTTCCAATCGCACTTCTCCCTCTGGTGCGTGATGGGATCGCCCCTGATCGTGCAGATCGACCTCCGAACCATGACTGCGGCGATGAAGGACATCCTGTGCAACAAGGACGCCATCGCCGTGGACCAGGATTCCTTGGGATTCCAGGGAAGACGGACCGTGAACACCTCCGGCGGAGAGATGGTCTTCGTCAAGCGCTTGAAGAACAGCGCCACCAAAGCGGTGCTGCTGTTCAACTATTCGGGAGCGACCATGACCATCGGCGTCAAATGGACGGACGACAGCATCGGTTGGAAGTCCACGGACAAGGTGACCGTGTTCGATCTCTGGACCAAGACGAAAACCGCGAGCGTCACTGGTGGCTATTCCGCGACGAACATTCCTTCGCACGGCTGCGCCTTCTTGTTGCTGACCAACGAGGGCATGACCACCGCACTGGCACCCAAACCCTCGTCCTCGGCGTCGCTCCCGACCAACCTGCCCGCCTTCGACGCCAGCGGCCGTCGCATCGGGGGGGCTCGCGAGGATCTTGGAGTCCGGCTGAAGGTGGCACCGGACGGTCAGTCTGCGGACCAGATCTTCACGATCGGACGATGAAAGGAAACCGATTCGGGACATCGAGCGGAAGTTGGACCCGGGATTTTCCCTAGACAAGCTCCCTTGAAGGACCTACCTACTCCCCCAGCCTCTGGCGGGCCCTTCCAAGGTCACCAGAGGTCAGGGACCGGATCCTGGCGCCATCTAACGCCACCCGGTACCGCATTTCCCGAAACCGGTTCCACGGGACCTGCCCACTACTCCCGCCACCCATCCCCGCATCGAAGCGCCAAAAGTCCCACCCATTTGACGTTTCCATGATATCGCGATATCTTCTTTGCATGCCCAAGTCCGTGCGCACATTGATCGCCTTCGAGCCGGCCCAGAAGTCGTGGTTGGATCGGCGAGCGCGCTCCACCGGACGGCCGATCGCCCAACTGGTTCGAGACGCCGTCGACTTCGCACGCCGCGCCGACAGCGGC
>CAYXXL010000370.1:0-3109 GCA_964469025.1 uncultured Fibrobacteria bacterium | reverse complement strand
GACCGGAGACCATCGCGCCGAGACCATGGGCAGCAGAAAATCGAAGGTGCGGTCGACGGTGACGGGAACCGTGTACGACCAGCTTTCATCCGCCTGTTCGACGACGTCGCTTCCCGTCGACGCCATTTCGTAGCGCTCCAGGCGAAGACCTCCCACCGCTGAAAAATCCCCCAGGTGCCACTTGGTCTCCGCATACCCCGCCCAGTGGTGCTCGACCACCGAGTAGTTCTCGGGGTCGTTCTGGATGTGGTCGTTGCTGGATGCGTTTGTGTCCAGCTTGGAACCGTTGGCCGCGAGCCAGGCCTTGAGGGCGTTCACATCCGGGAGCGGCCCGATGGTGTAGTGTCCGTCGTAGAAGCCCACCCCGGAATCCGAGGACAGAACCTGGTTCAGGTACAGCTGCGGCGTCCCCTTGTTCGTGACCATGCTTCCCCCGGACACTTCCTGGTCCTTGTGGTTCCAACCCCACTTTCCACCTGCCCGGATTTCCCACGAGGAATCGTCGCCCAGGGAGAGCCTCGCGTCGGCGCGACCGTGGAGATCGTCCTCCTCTCCGTCCTTCGCCACGGATTGGATGCCGTTCAGGATGTAATTGGACGCCTGGTTGGACAGCGGATTGACGGTTTTCGGATTGGGGTAGTTGAAGGCGTTGAAGGTGGGGACGTCGGGGTCGCTGGGATCGATGTAGGACGTCAATTGGTGCTTCGCCCCGAAGTCGGCCAGCAGGTTGGGGTCCTGGTGCGTTCTGGATGAAGATCCCGTTCCGGAGAGATCGAACACGACGGGTCCCGCCTGGGTGTTGCCCCCCAATGTCGCCTGCGAAACGGTCTCCACCCGCTCCTGCTGCCGGACCTCGCGGACGTACTTGACGCCGTCGCCGTTGAAGGAATCGATGTCGGGTGGGATCTGCGTGGTGCCTTCGCGCGTGATGCTGAACCGGTCGCGGAGCTGGGAATCGTCCGTCTGGCTCCAGTTTCCGGTGAGGTAGGCGATCGAGCCGCCGGGGGTGCGCCAGTCCAACCGGCCGCTGGCGCCGATCCGTTCCTTCTCGTTGTGGTATTCCCGCTGTTCCAGGTTCCAGATCACCCCGCGGTTTCCTTCGGTGGTGTCCCAGGTCATTTCCATGTCGTCGGTGCGGGTCTCGTTCTTGAACCAACTTCCGCCCAGATACGCGCCCAGCGCGCCACCCTCCAGGTAGCGACGCGAGAGCGCGGCCGAACCTTGCCAGAGGGGCCGACCGGACAAGTCGTTCCCGCCGCCCGCCAGGAGCGCCTTCAGGACCAGATGGGTGTCCAGCGCCCCGGGGGTGACCAGGTTCACGGTTCCCCCGATGGCGTCGCCGTCCATCTCCGGCATGAGCACCTTGGTGACCTCGATTTCCGAGAGCTGGTCGACCGGGATCACGTCCAGGTCGACCGCGCGGGTGTCCCCGGAAGATGAAGTCATTTTCTGTCCGTTGATGGTCACCGTGGAGAGCCTGGGCTCGGATCCGCGGATCTGGACGTAGTGGCCCTCGCCTTGGTCCTGCTGGAGGGTCACGCCCGGGGCCCGGGCGAGGGCATCGGCCACGTCGGGGTCGGGATGCTCCTGGATGGCGTCGATGGAAATCACGTCCTTGCGGTTGTCGGCTTGCTTGCGCTCGTCCTGCGCCTTGAGCTTGCCGCGCAATTGTCCGTGGACCACGACCACCCCCATGTGGCGCAACATCGCCGCGGAATCCTTCCACGCCGTGTCGATCGGCATCCGGACGGTGTCCACTGCGGCGACGGGACTCGGCGCGGAATCGGTCCGATGCGCCGCCTTGGAAGAATCTTCCACGTTGGCGGTGTCCGCAGGGATCGCGTGCGCCTGGGAATCGACCGTCACCGGAACGGGGGCGACCTGCCTCGCGCCGTCGACGATGGCGGTCGTGTCCGGCGACACTGTCCGGAGCACCGTGGAATCGGTACCGGGTACCGCCGAAACCGAGGCGGAATCGGACCGCAATGACGGAATCTGTCCACAAGTGACGGCAGTGGAAAGGAGCAGGCCAAAGGCCGTTCCCCGGAAGCGCAAACGCATGATCGATCACTCCATGCGCCGAATTCCGCCCGGAAACCCGGGCGGCACCTTGGCGCGATTTTCTTCAGGGAACGGTGGCGAGGAAGCTCTGGGAGGCGTTTCCGGCACGCACGCGAACCACGGAAAGGCCGCGGACCTCGGAGGGAACCGTCACTTGCTGGTCACCGGCTCCCAACGCCATGGTGCGGGAAGCGGCGACTCGACCGGTGACGTCCAGGAAGTCGATGTGGACGTTGCTGGCTTGGGGCAACTGGAGGGAAAGGACCCGACCGCGGAGGCTGGCCAACTCGCCGCTGGAAACCGCCTTGCGGACGATCCCCGTGGTGTTGGCGGCGTCGGAGAAGAACCCGCCCATGGAGAGAGCGGTCCAGCCCGCGGCCCAGTTGTCCTGTCCGAAGGCACCGCGGAAGGTGGTCTGGTCGAGGAATCCGTTGTTGGGAACCGTGCCCACGTCCTGGTACGCGGGACCCGCGAGCGAAGGCCTGGGATCCAGGCCCTTGTTCTGGGTCCAGGAAATGCCTCCCAGCTTGGCGTCGCCGTTGTCGTTGTGGTTGGCGGCCAGATAGGTGGCCAGGAAGGGCAGGCCATTGGCGACGCCGACGAGCGAATCACCCGCGCCGATGCGGCTCCACAGGTTGTTCGCAATGACCAGCGAATGCCCGAGGCTGTCCGAGGTGTGGGAGTTGAGTCGGTCGCCCAGGTCGGAGGTGTCCACGAACGCGCCTCCATACGGGGTCTCGGTGACGATGGAGTTGGCGAACGTCCCCTCCGCATCATCCTTGTACACCAAGGCGTACTTGTACTTGCCCGTATAGGTGTTCAAGATGCTCTTGCCCGTGCTGTCGCCGGTGGAGATGTAGGTCACGTTCCACATCTGCGGTCTGGTCACGGGCTTGGCCAAGCTGTCGCTGTTTTCGATCTTGGTGTTCACGCCATTGCTGGCACCACCTGGGATGATGTCCTGGAGGGCGAACATGTACTGGACATTTCCCTGGTAGCCTTCCGAAATGTAGAACGCATCCCCCGCGCTGAAGCTGGAAACGAGATA
>CAYXXL010000369.1:0-3113 GCA_964469025.1 uncultured Fibrobacteria bacterium | reverse complement strand
CGACGACACGGGAGCACTGGAGGGGGTGCCGGGCCAGATGAAGGGTTTGTATTCTGCACACCTGGGACTCGCAGATCCGTCCGATTCGCCACCCTTTGTCGAAGTCCAGGTCGGTTGGTCGGAAATCCATGCAATCTGACGGTCACCGTTTACGTCAACCTGTGCTGAGACGCTCCCACAGTCCGCTCCCGGAGATCCAGATGAAGACGCCTGTACGCCTCCTGCCGATCCTGCTGGCCTTCGCCGCCAGCCGATCCCAGGAACCGGTCGCGACTCCGGCAGGCAGTCCCGCGCGGACCATTGCCGACACGACCCTTGATTCCTCGGTCGACACCAAGGCTTCAACGCCACCGGTGCCGGAGGGTGTTCGCCCCGCATCGGACTCCGTTTCCCGGCCCGCGCGGACCGATTCCACCCCAGCTTCCGTGGACAGTGCGGGAAATGCGACTGGCACGGACAAGCCTCAGGTCGACACCCTCCATCGCGGCCCAAGAGTGCCTCTGGTGGTCCGCTCCAGCGCCCCCGTGGGCTCGCACGTCACCTTGGATGGCGTGGATGCCGCCATGGATTCCTCCGGACATTTTCTGGTGAGCATCCAGACCGACAGCCTGCGCCTGTCCACCGGAAGCTTCGACCTCTGCCTTGCTGCGGGAGGCCCGTCGCTGTGCACGCCGTTGCATCCCCAGGGCTTCGACACGCTGGACATCGCTCCGCTGAAAATCAAGATCGACTCCGTGGTGGAGACCCACGACACGATCCGGCAGATCGTGGACACCGGTCGCTACGACAGCTCCGCGCTGAAGCCCGGCGAGGGACCCAAGCTGATCCAGAGCGCGGCGGGAAAGACCGTGGTGATCCGCGGCAAGCGGCGTCCGCCACGTGTGCTGGGCGAGGAGCGTGTGAGCGTGCAGACCATCAAGAGGCTTCCAGGCCTGGCCGAGCCCGACGTGATGCGGGCGGTGCAGGCCCTCCCCGGCGTGGTGGCGAGCTCCGATTTTTCCACCAAGATCTACGTGCGGGGGAGCGCCTCCGACGAGAACTTGATCCTGTTCGACAACGCCGTGGTGTACAACCCGGCCCACTTCGGGGGGCTGTTCAGCACGTTTCTCGCGGATGCGGTCGGCGGCTTGGACTTCTACAAGGGGGGCTTCGATCCCCGCTACGGGAACAGGGTGTCCTCCGTCCTGTTGGTGTCCTCCAAGGTGGGGGGATCGGATCGCGACAGCGCCCGCGATTCCACCTCCTGGGTGCGCAAGGAGCTGGACAAGGGGTTGCGGGGGACCGAATCCCTGGTCTCCGGAGTCCCGTCGGACAGCGAGCCCAAGGCCAAGACGCAAAGCTCGTTCCGGATCACCAGCTTCGGGGGCACCTTGGCCACCGACGGGGTGCAGGGCGACTATTCCTGGGCGCTGGCCGGCCGGCGCACCTGGATCGGCTCGGCCTTGGCCGTGGCTCGCGACCTGAGCCTGACAAACATCCAGCTGGACTACGACTTCTACGACTGGCAGGGCAGCGCGGCCTGGGGGCACAACGGCGACACCGTGCGGGTGTCGGCCTACCAGGGACGGGACCAGCTCTCGTTCAGCCCCCTTTCCGCCGACTGGGGCAACCTGGTGGTCCCCGTGAACGTGCGCTGGAAGCTGGGCGACCGCCTGACCTTCCTGGGCACGGCCTCCTACTCGGGCTTCGACCAGAGCTTCGGGTTCGACCCCATCGTCAACCTGTACAACTCCGTCGGCACCTGGGCCGGGCGCGGCGAGTTCCGCTACGACGCCGGTGCCGGCCATCTCCTCTCGGCCGGAAGCGAGTACAACACTTTCCACGTCAACTTCACCTCGTCGATCCTGGCGGCGAACACCACGAATTCGAGCGTCACGAATTCCGACCTCTCGGCGGGATGGCTGCAGGACAAGTGGGTGATCGATCCGCGCAACACCGTGGTCGCGGGAATGCGCGGGTACTGGGACGGAACCACGCGCAGCGCCGCGGCCGATCCCCGGCTCTCCTACACCTTCCGTCCCGACGCCGACTGGAAGGTCGACGCCGACTGGGGCCACTACACCCAGTACATGACCAGCATCAGCTTCCTCAACCTGGACGTCCTCAACGAATTCTGGTACGCCGACCAGAAGCCCATGGTGCCCACCACGCAGAACATGGCGAGCCTGGGGGTGGAGAGGGACAACCTGTCGCCGCTGGACCTGCACGCGAGCGTCGAGGGCTACTACAAGGACCTCCACGACATGCCCCTGTTCGATCCCTACGACACCTCCGCGACCGCAGGCACCGGATAGGACTACTTCGCCAAGAGGTTCGCGCTCCTGAAGGGCTACGCGCTGGGCGGCGAGTTCTCGGTGGGCAAGGACGACGGATGGTGGACGGGAAACGTCAGCTACTCGTACTCCCAGGCGGTCCTGAGGCAGCTTCCCTACACGACCGCGACGGGGACCTACCATCCCGAGGCCTATTGGGCTCCCTGGGACCAGAGGCACACCTTCAAGGTCACCGGCGCCTTGAACTGGGACGGCCCCAAGGCGGACGACGCGCTGTCCACGGCCAAGCTCGGATGGGGAGGCGACTATTTCCGGTCCAGCTTCCAGCTCACCGCCAACACGGGACAGCCCTACACCCAGTACCTGGGGTACGAGAAGTTGGACGACCCCTTCCAGGACCTGACGGGCAGCAACAGCGCCGAAGGACCTTCCAGGAACGGCGGCGCGGGCCTCGTCTCCGGATCGCTGGACGGCGCGAGGAAATCCGGGTACTTCCGGCTGGACGTCACCCCCATCGACTGGGGGCGCACCGGTCGCTGGCGTTTCTACTTCACCATCATCAACCTGACCGACCACCAGAACCTGTGGCTGCTCAACTACAACACGGGGAAGAATCCACCCGAGGAACAGAAGGTCTACCAGTTCCCCTTCCTCCCGATCTTCCTGGGCTACGAGTACCAGTTCTGAAAAGGCCGAAGCACCATGCGACATAAACTGTCTGTTCCGCTCCTCTTTCTGCTCGGTTCCTGCTCCACGGGACCCTGGAACACGCAGCCCGGCGGGAGCGCCCCCAACCTGCCCAGGCTCGTCGCCTCCAACCTGCTCGTGGCCGGCCGGTCC
>CAYXXL010000368.1:0-3118 GCA_964469025.1 uncultured Fibrobacteria bacterium | reverse complement strand
CCGAGGAGCTGGAGAAGTTCCGCGCCTGGTGGCGGAGCCTGTCCGTGGTTCCCGCCCTCACGGAGATGCGCGAGCGGGTCCACGCCGTGGCCCATGCCGAGGTGGAGAGGTTCTTGCCCAGGGTCCTCAACGCCCATGGGGATGTCCAGATGCGCGAAGTTCTGGACGACTTCGCCCAGGCACTGTCCAACAAGTTCCTGCACGGTCCCACGGCGGGAGCGCGCAAGGCCGCCGCCGACGGTCGCGAGGCCGAGGTGGCAGCGGTCCTGCACGAACTCTTCGCCAGCGACGGGAAGCCGTGAGCCTCCGCGCCGGGACCAGGGGGTCGATGCTCGCCTGGACCCAGACGAACTGGGTGCTGGAACGCCTGCGCGCGGCGGACGCGGGACTCGCGGCGCAGCCGGCGAGGATCGAGACGCGTGGGGATCTGGACCAGCACACGCCGCTGTCCGCGCTTTCGGGAACGGGTCTGTTCGTCAAGGAGCTGGAGGCTGCGCTCCTGCGCGGCGAGATCGATTTCGCCGTCCACTCCCTCAAGGACGTGCCCTTCGAGATCTCCCCCGGATGCCGGTTGTTCCACCTTTGCCGCGAGGATCCCCGCGACGCGTTGGTCACGCCCTTCGGGAGCCTGTCCGCCCTGCCCCAAGGCGCACTGGTGGGCACGGGTTCGCCGCGCAGGATTGCCCAACTCCTCGCGGCCCGGCCGGATCTCCGCTTTTCCGACCTTCGCGGCAACGTGGAGACGCGCCTTCGCAAGCTGGAGTCCGGCCGGTACCAGGCCATCGTCCTCGCCTGCGCGGGACTGGTGCGCCTGGGCTGGGAAGACCGGATCTCCGAGCGGCTGGATCCCGAAATCTGTCTCCCGGCCTTCGGGCAGGGCATCCTGGCCTTGGAGTGCCGCGAGGATCGCGTGGAATTGGGCGAGCGCCTTGGAGCGGTCTGCGACCCGATGACGGAATCCGTCGCCACGGCCGAGCGGTCCCTCATGCGGGCCCTGGGCGGAGGCTGCCAGACGCCTTTGGCGGCCTTGGCCGAACCTTCGGGGCCGGGACTGGTCCTGCGGGGCATGGCGGGGAACGAGCGGGAGGGCCGAGTGGTGCGCGACCGGTGGGAAGGCCCGATCCCGGACGCCCCGGGGGCGGCGGTGGCCATGGCCGGAAGATTGCGGCAACGCGCCGAACGGGAAGGAATCCGTCTTGGCTGAACCGAGGAAACTCGTGGTGCTGCGAACTGCGCCCGCCGAGCCGCTCGAGGATCTCCCCGGGTGGTCCGTGGACACCGTGGTCCTGGGCAGACAGGAATCGATCGATGTTCCCGAGCCGTTGCTGAACCGCGCGCTGGAGCGGAACCAGGCCGTGGCCATCACCAGTCCGCGCGGAGCCCGGTGGCTTGCGGACCGCGAGGTTCCGCCAAACCTGCTGCGCCCGGTCCTGGTGGCCGGACCCGCCACCGGCGCCCTCCTTCCCAACCGATGGACCCGTTTGGTTCCCGACGCGACGGGTGGCGCCGCGGTGGCCAAGCTCGCCGCCGAACTCGGGTACGTCCTCCTGCTTTACGCTGGCGCGGAGGAAACCGCAGGCACCCTGGAGGCGCAGGCGAAGAGCCTGGGGGTGATCGTGGAGCACCTTCCGGTGTACCGCACGGTGGGGGTGGAGGATCTTTCGAAGCGGGATCGAGACGCACTGGATTCCACGCGTTCCCTCGCCTTCCTCGCGCCCTCGGCGGTCCGGCACCTCGCGGAAGCCGACAACCACAGGTTCGACTACCTGTCGCGCCGCGCCGTGGCCGTGGCCTACGGCGACGCGACGCGGGAACAGCTGGTGAAGCTCGGCTGGCGGCAGGTGCTGACCTGCGCGGGGCCCGCGTTGCCGCAAATCGTCCTAGCATTGGAGGCCGGGTGAATTCCAAGGAATGGTTCGATCGGGCGCTTTCGGTGATCCCCGGCGGAGTCCACTCGCCGGTGCGGGCCTTCCGCAACGTGGGCGCCTCGCCCTTCTACGTCCGCCGGGCGGGAGGGTCCCGGCTGGTCACGGTGGAAGGGCGGGAACTGGTCGATTGGGTGGGGTCGTGGGGACCCATGATCCAGGGCCACGGGAACCCCGCGGTGGTGGAGGCGATCCGCCTCGCGTTGGAAGCCGGGACCTCCTACGGGGCCTGTTCGGTTCCGGAGGTGGAGCTGGCCGAGGAGATCCGCGCCCGCATGCCCTGGATGGAGAAGGTGCGCCTGGTGAGCTCGGGGACCGAGGCCACGATGTCGGCTTTGCGCCTGGCCCGCGGCGCCACGGGTCGTCCCGCGTTCGTCAAGTTCCGCGGGTGCTACCACGGCCACGGCGACAGCTTCCTGGTGGCGGCGGGGTCGGGAGCGCTCACGCACGGCCACCCCTCCAGCCCGGGGGTGACCGAGGGGACGATTTCCGACACCCTGGTCGCGGAATTCAACGACCTGGAATCGGTGGACGCCTGCTTTCGCGCCCGGCACGGCGCGGTGGCCTGCATCTTCGTAGAGCCCGTGGCGGGGAACATGGGCGTGGTCCCGCCCGAGCCCGGATTCCTGGAAGGGCTGCGCGAACGCTGCGACCGCGAAGGCGCGCTGCTGGTGTTCGACGAGGTGATGACGGGGTTCCGCGTGGGTCCTGCCGGAGCCGCGGGCCGCTACGGCATACGTCCGGACCTGGTCACCTTGGGAAAGATCATCGGCGGTGGATTGCCCCTCGCGGCCTTCGGTGGCCGCGCCGACCTGATGGACCGGTTGAGCCCGCTGGGCCCCGTCTACCAGGCGGGGACGCTTTCCGGCAACCCCTTGGCGTGCGCCGCGGGTCTGGCCTCGCTCCGGAGCCTGGACGCCTCCGTCTACGAGCGCCTGGAAGCCTTGGGCGCGCGCCTCCAGGAAAAGGTCCTGGCGGGGACCGTGGGAACGCCCACCTGCTTCCAGCGCGTGGGCAGCATGGCGACGTTCTTCTTCCGCCCCGGCCCCATCCGCACCTTCGCCGAAGTCGACACCTGCGACCGCGAAGCCTACGCCGCGCTGTTCCGCTTCCTGCTGGACCGGGGGCACTTCCTCCCGCCGGCGCAGTTCGAGGCGTTCTTCCTTTCCACCGCCCATTCGGAGGCGGACGTC
>CAYXXL010000367.1:0-3119 GCA_964469025.1 uncultured Fibrobacteria bacterium | reverse complement strand
TCAAGAACGACACCGAGCGGCTGGAGAAGCTGTTCGACCTTTACACCAAGATGACTGTCTCCAGCAACAAGCCCGCCCAGGCCAAAGCCGCCGCCAAGCCGCGAGGGAAGAAGGCATGACCAGTCTGCAGCCAGTTCCCGAAGGCTACACCGAGTGGCTGATTGCCCTCAAGGGGCGCATCCACTCGGCCCAGCAACGCGCGACGCTGGCCCTCAACCGCGAACTGGTTCTCCTCTACTGGCAGATTGGGCGCGACATTCTGGAGCGACAAGCCGCCCAGGGATGGGGTGCAAAAGTCATCGATCGGCTCGCTTCCGACCTGCGCACGGCCTTCCCCGAGATGAACGGGTTCTCGCCCCGCAACCTCAAGTACATGCGGGCCTTCGCCCAAGCCTGGCCAGATCCTGAATTTGTGCAAGGGGCGCTTGCACAATTGCCTTGGTACCATCATCTGGCCCTTCTCGACAAGCTCGGCGTCCCAGACGACCGCCGATGGTACGCGGCCCAGGCCATCGAGCACAACTGGTCCCGCAATGTCCTGGTGATGCAGATCGAGACGCACCGGCGCGAACGCAGCGGCAAAGCCGTGACCAACTTCGAGGTCACGCTCCCCAAGCCCGACTCGGACCTGGCTCGCGAGTCCCTGAAGGATCCGTACCGCTTCGACTTCCTGAATCTCGGTGCCGAGGCGCAGGAGCGAGAGATCGAAGGCGCTTTGGTGAAGCATGTCACCTCGTTCCTGCTGGAGCTGGGCGCGGGCTTCGCCTTCGTAGGGCGGCAGGTGCTGCTGGACGTGGGCGGCGACGAGTTCAAGATCGATCTTCTGTTCTACCACCTGAAGCTGCGCTGCTACGTGGTGATCGAACTCAAGGCGGGCAAGTTCAAGCCCGAACACCTGGGCCAGTTGGGCTTCTATCTCACCGCCGTGGACCGCCAAGTCAAGAGCGAGCACGACAACCACACGATCGGCCTTCTTCTCTGCAAGAGCAAAAACAAGGTGGTGGCCGAGTACGCGTTGGGCGACAAGGCCCAGCCCATGGGCATCGCCGAATACAAGCTGGCGGAATCCCTTCCCGCCGAATTGCAGACGAGCCTTCCCACGATCGAGCAGATCGAACGGGAACTGGCCTCCGACCTGGAAACCCCGGAAGACATCCCGCAATGACCGAACCGTCCAAGACCACCGCCGTCCCCACCGTTTCGATGGCCTATGCCGCGGATGGCCGCTCCACCAAGGCCAACGAATTCGGCATGCGCCCCATGCAGGAGCGGGTGTTCGAGCACCGGGGCGAACAGTACCTGCTCATCAAGTCCCCGCCGGCATCCGGCAAGAGCCGCGCCCTCATGTTCGTCGCGCTCGACAAGCTCGGGAACCAGGGCGTGAAGCAGTGCGTCATCGTCGTTCCCGAAAAGGCCATCGGAGCGAGCTTCCACGACGAGGCTCTCACGGAATTCGGATTCACCGAGGATTGGAAGGTGGAGCCGCGCTGGAACTTGTGCGACGCACCGGGAGAGGATGGTGGCAAGGTCAACTCGGTCAAGGCGTTCCTGGAGAGCGACAGCAGGATCCTGGTCTGCACCCATGCGACCTTCCGCTTCGCGGTGGACCGCTTCGGCGTCGAGGCTTTCGACGATCGTCTGATCGCGGTGGACGAGTTCCACCACGTCTCGGCCAATCCCGACAACAAGCTGGGGATCCACCTGGGTGCCTTCATCGCGCGGGACCGCGTCCACATCGTGGCCATGACCGGCTCCTACTTCCGCGGCGATGCCGAAGCCGTGCTGGCTCCGCAGGACGAAGCCAGGTTCGTGACGGTCACCTACACCTACTACGAACAACTCAACGGCTACAAGTGGCTCAAGCGTCTGGACTTGGGCTACTACTTCTATTCGGGAGCTTGGACCGACGCGATCCTCAAGGTCTTGGATCCGTCGCTCAAGACCATCGTCCACATCCCGTCCGTGAATTCTCGGGAGAGCACCGGCGACAAGATCCGCGAGGTCGACCACATCCTGAACGAGCTGGGGGAATGGCAGGGCACCGATCCCGCCACGGGATTCCAACTGGTGAGGACCGCCGAGGGCCGCGTTCTGCGGATCGCCGATCTGGTGAACGACGATCCCGCCAAGCGGGACAAGGTCTCGGCCTCGCTCAAGGACGCCCACCACAAGGACGATCGCGACCATGTAGACATCATCGTCGCCCTGGGGATGGCCAAAGAAGGCTTCGACTGGATCTGGTGCGAGCACGCCCTCACGGTGGGATACCGGTCCAGTCTGACGGAAATCGTCCAAATCATCGGGCGCGCGACGCGAGACGCCCAGGGCAAGAGCGCGGCACGCTTCACCAATCTGATCGCGGAACCCGACGCATCCGAACAGCTGGTCACCGAAGCCGTGAACGACACCCTCAAGGCCATCGCCGCGAGCCTCCTGATGGAACAGGTCCTGGCCCCGCGCTTCGAGTTCCGGGCCAAGAACCCGCAAAACGGCCCGGTCGAAGGCTTCGACTACGGCGAAGGGGGCTACAAGCCCGACAAGTGCAACGTGGGCTTCAATGCCGAGACGGGGAAATTGCAGATCGAGATCAAGGGGCTTGCCGAGCCCAAGAGCGCGGAAGCGACCCGCATCTGCCGCGAGGACTTGAACGAGGTCGTCGCCACCTTCGTGCAGGACAAGGTGTCGCTGGAACGCGGCCTGTTCGATTCGGAGCTGGTGGCGGAAGAACTGACCCAACTGCGGATGGGCAAGATCGTCCAGGACAAGTACCCGGAACTGGATGCCCAGGACCAGGAAGCGGTGCGCCAGCACGCGATCGCCGCCCTGAACATCACCCAGCAGGCCAAGAAACATCTGCTGGAAGCCGGAAGCAACGATCCCGTCGCGAACACCGCGTTGATCGACGGCGTCCGCAAGTTCGCCGACGTGCGCGAGCTGGACATCGACTTGATCGACCGGGTGAACCCGTTCGAGGCGGCCTACGCCATCCTTTCCAAGGCGATGACGGAGGAGAGCTTGAGGCAGGTCACGGCCGTCATCTCGGCGAAGAAGGTGGCCTTGTTTCCGGAGGAATCGCGCGAACTGGCCATCCGTGCCGTCCAATTCAAGCGCGAGCGCGA
>CAYXXL010000366.1:0-3133 GCA_964469025.1 uncultured Fibrobacteria bacterium | reverse complement strand
CCCCGCACTGCGCTGGGTCCAGGAGGCGTCGCCGGTGGTCCAGGTCCAAAGCGCGGTGGTCGAGGAGTGGAAATCCTCCACCGCCGCTCCGTTGTAGACGTCCGCCGCGGCGGCGGTCGCGATGAACAGGTCCACTTTGGATTCTTTGCGCCCTCCTGTCAGCGCGATCAGCCTCTGGCCGGAGGGAATCCCGGAAACGGAGGCGGGGGCGAAGGTCCAGCCACTGTCGTGGGAGACGAAGAGTCCACCGTTGGTTCCGAGGTAGACATCCGCCCCATCCCAGAAGGCACCTCCCAGGAGCACACCGGCGCCCGCGTCCGGTTCGCCTTCGATTTCCTTCCAGGAGGCTCCACCGTCTCGGGAGACGTAGAGGAAAGCCCATCCCGTGGCCAGCAGTCGATTCGGGTCGTTCGGATCCGCCGAAAGGTTGTAGACCCCGTCACCGGATGTGGGGTCGGTCGCGGTCGCGGTCCAGGTGGCTCCGTCGTCCAGGCTGCGCACGATCGATCCCGCACCGGACGAGTTGTCGATGGAATAGCTGGTGGTGCCCGATCGGAAGACCCGGGAGGATCGACCCGCCTGGATCTGTCCGAAGGGCTCCAAGGTCCACGAGCGGCCTGCGTCCATCGAGTGGTAGAGACCGCTCATGTCGCAGGACACGGTGAGTTCGGAACCGTTGGAGGAGAAGCTCGGCGAAAAGAGCGCACCCCCGCCACCCGGCCCGCGCGCGGCGAAGCTCGACGGCACGGCGGCACTGGCCGCGAACGGAAGCGGCACGAGCGAAAGGATGGCGATCGCGAAACGGCGCATTCTCCAGGGTAGCCATGCAAAGGCGGAAGAATCAAGTCGAATAGGGTTCGAAGGAACGGCCGCCCGAGGGGCGTTGTCCCGAGCGATGGGCTTCAGCCCGAGCGCCCCCCAGGATAGAACCCGGTTTCGTCTCAGAGCGCGGGATAGTCCGTGTACCCTTCTTCGCCCCTCCCGTAGAAAAGGTCCCGGCGCGGCGGGTTGAGTGGCGCGTCCGTCCGGAAACGGGCGGGAAGGTCCGGATTCGCGAGGAAAGGAACGCCGAAGGCGAACGCATCCGCCTTTCCGGTATCCAGCCATTCCGTGGCGGACGCCTTGGTGAAACCTTCGTTGGCCACCAGGACGCCTCCGAAGATCGACTTCAAGGTCGGTGCCAGGCTGTCGGGCCCCGCGGATTCGCGCAGGCACAGGAAGGCGAGCCCGCGCGCGCCCAGTTCCCGGGCCACGTGCGAGAAGGTCTCCCGGGGATTGGAATCGGAGATCCCTCCGGAACCACCGCGCGGCGCAAGGTGTACACCCACGCGACCGGACCCGAACACCCCCACCACGGCGTCCGCCACCTCCAGCAGAAGGCGGGCGCGGTTCGCCAAGGATCCGCCGTAGTTGTCCGTGCGGTGGTTGGATCCGTCCTGCAGGAACTGGTCCAGCAGGTACCCGTTGGCCGCGTGGATCTCCACCCCGTCGAACCCCGCCGCCTTCGCGTTCTTCGCACCCAGTCGGTAGGACTCCACGATCCCGGGGATCTCGAAAAGATCCAACGCCCTGGGAACCACGTAGGGCTTCGGGGGTCGCAGAAGACTGACGTGACCGGTGGCGGCGATGGCGCTGGGCGCCACCGGAAGCTGTCCCTCCAGGTAGACGGGATCCGAGATCCGACCCACATGCCAGAGCTGCAGGAACATTCTCCCCCCGGCTTCGTGAACTCTTCTGGTCACGGCGCTCCAGCCCACCACCTGCTCGGCGGACCAGATGCCGGGTGTGTCGGGGTACCCCACTCCCATCGCGCTCACCGAGGTGGCTTCGCTCAGGATCAACCCCGCCGAGGCCCTTTGCGCGTAGTAGGTCGCCATCAGGGCGTTGGGAATGCGCCCCGCATCGGCGCGGCATCGGGTGAGGGGCGCCATGAAGATGCGGTTGGGAAGCTCCAGGTCGCCGAGGGTCAGGGGATCGAAGAGCGTGGGCACGTGGGAATCCTTTGGTTGGGAGGGAAAGCGTCAGTCCCCCCGAAGATCCAAACCGGATCGCTCCCCGACCCGTTCCGGCGGCTTCGCAGGGGGGAGGCTACCGGAACCGGACCTGGAGCCCCGGCACCTGCCAGATGCGCTCGGAGGAGCCGTCCGGCCGCGCGGCGAGCGCCAGCACCGGCATGGGATCGATGGTGACGTCGCGGATCCACGCGGTGCTGGACTTGGTGTGCTCCTGCATGTCGGCGGTGAGCGCGTTGGAAACCAGGTACCCGGCAAACGCCCCTCCCACCATGCAGGAGGTGAACCCCATCCGAGTGTCCGAGGCACCCGTCATGAGCCAAATCCCCAATCCCGCCAGTTCTCCGCCGCCCAGACCCAAGTCGTTGTAGAAGGCGCGATCCTCGTTGTCGTTTCGGCTCTGGAAGGCGACCCATCCGGCACCCAGACCGCCGACGTATCCCGCAAGGGGTAGGGCGACGTTCGGTCTTTGACTTTTCGCATTGACGAGGGCTGCGACCTCCTCTCCGGCCGCGAAGCCCAGAATTCCCCACTGGCTGATTCCGTCGGGGTTTCCCAAGGGAACGTGCTGGTTGGGCTTCCAAGAGTTCGCCAGGAAATATCCACCCGCATAGCCGGCCAGCGCAACCGCGCCCTCCATACGCACGAAACCGTCGCCGTCGGTCACGTTCTGCACGAAGAGATTGGGAACGAAGAGGGCGGCAACAGCCGCATCCGAGGCGATGTCCTTTCTCATCGCGAGCCTGCCGGGATTGTCCGCGTAGGCGGAACCGTTTTCGTATCCGTAACGGATGGCGAGGGGGTAGCCGATCATTGCTGCTCCGGCGGCGAACCGCAAGGCGTTGAAATCGTCCCCCCCGATGATCGCCCCGAGCGCGCCCGATCCCCAGAATTCCATGTTCACCGCCTGTTCGACGCCCTCGACATTCCCTTGGGTCCATTCTCGATTCGACGCGAATGACGAATGACCCAGGTACTCGATCGGGACCGCGAGGATCCCCAGCCCGATCGCCGGCAACGGGGAGAGCCCGTCCCAGAACACGATGGGAAAGCCTGCTCCGTAGAGGTAGCTGGACGTTCCCAACTCGTTCCAGAAATACTGCCTCCGGTATTGGTTGCTC
>CAYXXL010000365.1:0-3171 GCA_964469025.1 uncultured Fibrobacteria bacterium | reverse complement strand
GTATTCGCGCGCATCGGCACCATGGTCATGCTGTTGCCGGGGCTCATCCCCCAGTCGACGAAGATGAGGGCCACAAAGCACAGCACCGCGATTCCCACCACCCAGGCGGCGTTGTCGCGAATCTTTTGCATCAGCATGGACTACGGCTCCAAGAGACGAAAGGGGCCTTGCGCCCGTTTGCGCAAAGCCCCAGGGAAGTTAGCAACAATCGCGGAGCATCCGGTCAGATGGAGAGTCCGGCTCCGATGTTCACCACGAACGGATACTTGCTCGCCGCGGACGACGTGGCCACGTGCAGGTACCACTTGCCGTCGATGAAAAGGGCGATGGGAACCACCGGGATCTTTAGTTGGGCACCCACGGCAAGGTGAGCGCCCCAGGTGTTGGTGGTCAGGTTGTTGATGAAGGTCTTCCTGGCGGCGGCTTCGGCAGCGGCGTCTCCGGTTGCGCTAACCGTGTAGCTTCCCGCCGTCCCGTAGATGGATTCCAGGTCCGATTGGTCCACCACGCGGCTCGCGACCACGTATGTAGGGCCGGCGCCGACCCAGAGCTTCAGGGGCTGGATGGGCGACAGGGGTGGCAACTGGAGGATGGGGTACCGGAAGGTCAGATCGGTGAGCCACGAGAAGTAGGGGGTTTCGCCGCTCTTCTTGGACTCTCCGGGGATCGGGGCCGGAACATCCACCTTGATGGTGTCCGGATGAGTGAGGGCGGCGGAGTTCAGGATCAGGGAGCTCTGGTAGTAGCCCCAAGCGATGTTCGAAGCCACTTCGAATTCGACGGGAATCACGGGAAGTTCCAACCAGGCCTTCACACCGAACTGCGTCATGCCGGAGAGCTTGGTGCGGTGGACGACCAAGCTGGCTCCCGTGTCGTTGCTGAACGCCTTCGGAAGAGTGGCGCCGACCATGGTCTGGTCGGCACCGGAGATGGTGGTGGAGTTCAGACCCGCCGAGACCGCGAGTCCCACGAGGGCATGGCTGGGGGCCGCGAAGGCCAGGGCGGACAAGGCGACGAGGAGCTTGAGCTTCATGAAGATTCTCCTGGTTGAGAGGGCGTGGCACCAACGATACATATGGTTGCATTCCGTCCGCTGTGAGATCCGTCACGTCTCCAGGAATGCCAGGAGGTGTCCATGAAGGTGTCCGGAACCAAGGACTCGATCGCGGAGACTCCGACGGAAGCCAAGTCGTGGCGCAGAAAGGCGACCAGATCGATGGAAGGCGTCCCCCAGGCGGTGCGGCTTCGGAACTCCTCAGGAAAGGCCTGCAGGACTTCCTGACCGACCTCGAAGCTCGCCGGGCCGATCCCCGCGCCGATGGCCGCCACCAAATCCCCGCGTCGGCTTCCTTCACGAACCAGGCGCTCGGCGCACTTTCCCGCGAGTCCCGCCAACGTGCCCCGCCACCCGCAGTGGGCCAGCGCGGCACGGGATCGGAACGGGTCCGCGATCACCACGGGAAAGCAGTCCGCGTGGCGGACCAGGGCGGACTCGCCCGGCCCCACCAGGAAGGCGTCGCAGGCCTCGCTGGTCCCGTTTTCGTCGATGGTGGTGCCGTGCACCTGGCGGGCTTCCCTTGGTTTCCGGGTCGCCCCCAGACGGGAGGACAGGCGCTCCACATCTTGGCTCCGCAGCGCGTCGAAGGGCGTTGCTTCCAGATCGCGCCCCACGCACCAGCAGGAGATGGAGCCCATCCGAAGCAACAGGACGGGGAAGCTCATTCCACCTGGATGGCGACCAGTGTGAGATCGTCCTGCCGAAGGGCGCCCGCAGAGAATCGGTCAAGATCGCCCAGGAGCGATTCGAGGCGGACTTCGGGAGTGCTTTGGTCCGTCGTCCGGAGCGAGGACATCAGCCGTTCCATGCCGTAGAGCTCCCCCTCCGGATTTTCCGCCTCGGTGATGCCGTCCGTGTAGAGAAGGAGAGAATCTCCGCTTTCCAGACTCTGGGTCCGGGTCGCGGCTTGCAGGTCTTCGAACATCCCCACGAAGACTCCGTTGGCCATCAACTCCTCGATCCTGCCGTTGGCGTGCCGGAGGAGCTGGGGGCAATGTCCCGCGGAGCACCATTCCATGGTCCGGGCGGAAGGGTCGATCTGGGCCAGGAAGACGGTGACGAAGTGGAGACCTCCCACCTGGTCCAGCAGGGTCCGGTTCAAGCGCGAAAGGGATTCCACCAGAGACCTTCCCGGGCGCACCTCGCGCCGCAGCAGCACCTTGAACATCGCCATCACCATGGAAGCCGAGATTCCATGTCCGGACACGTCGGCGATCACCAGGCAATGCACTCCATCGGGAAGGGAGGGATCCAACGGAAAGCAGTCGAAGTAGTCGCCGGAGACCTTGGAGGCGGGGAGGTACTTCCACCCGATGCAAAACCCCGGAACGATGGGCGTGCCCTGGGGGAGAAGTCCCTCCTGGATCTTCTTGGCCCGGTCGATGTCCTTCTGGAGTCGCCGATTCGCTTCCCGCAATGCGGAATAGGTCCGCTCGAGGTCGTCGCGGTAGCGGAATCCCGTGAGGAGCACCCCCCCCTGGCTGGCCAGCGCGATCAGGGTGTCCAGGATGTCGGAGGAAACCTCCTCGGCGTCTGGGGTGTCTATCCAAAGCAGATGGGAAGCCCGAAGCGACGAGGCCCCCTCGCCCATTTCACCGCCCAACCGCCCCTCGAAGGGGATGAAGATCGATCGTCCCGCCGGAGCTCCCTCCACCAGGGAAGGTGCCAGCTCGACCAAGGTGTGTCGGTGCTGGAGCAACGCCTGGAGAGCGGGCTCGTCGCCTTCCAGCGAGCGATCGGGAGATTTGGGGACTTCCTCGCCGTCCACCAGGCGGCCCAGCTCCACCAGGGCCTTGCCATTCACCTCGAACAACGCCACGGCGCGGGATGGAACCAGATCGGTCAATCCCAGCAGCAGCGTCCGCACCGCGGAATCCAGGGAGGAATTTCCCAGGGCAACCCGCAGAACCTCTCCTGCAGTGGCGATGGATTCCAGGCGGGCCTTGAGCTGCCTGGTCTGGAGGTTCTCTGGATCATCCACGGAGATGGGCCTTTCCCGGGTTTATATTCTTTGGCTCTCCCAAAGTAAGGATTCGCACGACATGCCCGACAAACGTACGCCTTCGCCGATGCCTCTCCCCCCGCCGCCCAGCGCCGCGCCACTGCCCAACGAT
>CAYXXL010000364.1:0-3182 GCA_964469025.1 uncultured Fibrobacteria bacterium | reverse complement strand
CGACTACTGGAACGATTCCATCGTCTACCAAGGCGGAACGAGCACCAACTACAGCGCCCCCCTGGACAAGTTTCCAATCTTCATCAAGGCGGGAGCGATCGTCCCGCTGAACGTCAAGAACGCCATCGCGAACCATGGGGACTCCACGTCGTCCGGGAAGATCACGCTCCTCGTCTACCCCAAGGGGCTGTCCCAATTCACGTTCCACCGCCCGACCTCCGACGGCATCACCTACGAGGACATCGGCATCTCGTCGGACGAATCCACGGGGATCGTCAAGATCGCGGGTGACAGCACCCTGAACTGGCGATTGAGGATCAAGAGCGCGCTCCGCCCCCTTGCCGTGACCGGCGGCGATTCCTGGAGCTACGACCCGAGCAGGAAGCTCGTGATCGTCGACAAGATGGGGTCGTCCTTCAGCATCGCCGTGCAGAATCGATCCACGGCGGTCGCCTCCTCGAAGTCGGCTGCAAGCGGGGCGATCCGCGGCGGAACCTCCGAGGGGACCTTCGAATTGTTCGACCTGAAGGGGCATTCCATCCGTGTCGTCGTCAAGCAAGGGGAGACCCTGAACAGCGCCCTCCGGAAGAGCTATCCTGATGTTCCCCGCGGCGTCTACTGCTACCGGGCTTTGGATGACGGGAACGTCCCCCATGGGACGGCCTTCATCCTGGTCGGAAACTGAACACGGCGCGTCGACACGTGACATGGAGCCATGAGACCCAAGAAAGGAGTTCTCGCGTGAGATTCTTCGGCAAGGCATTCCCGATGACGGCGATTTCCGTCGTCATGGTGGTCGCGGCGCAGCGAGCGGAGTCGGCGCCCATCGGTCCCTGCGACATCTACCAAGCCGGAGGAACCCCCTGTGCCGCGGCCCACAGCACGGTGAGAGCCCTGTACGGCGCCTATGCGGGCAATCTCTACCAGGTGAAGCGGGGATCCGACAGCACCACCAAGGACATCGGAGTGCTGTCCCCCGGAGGCGTCGCCAATTCGGCGCCCCAGGACCAGTTCTGCGCCGGCACCACCTGCACCATCTCCATCATCTACGACCAGTCGGGCAAGGGAAACAACCTGACGGCCGCGCCAGCGGGGGGCCAGGTCAAGACCCCCGACAAGCGGGTGGTCGCGACGGCTGCCAAGCTTTCGGTTTCCGGCAGCGCGGTGTACGCCGCCAAGTTCACCGGCGGCATGGGCTACCGCAACGACAAGACCAGCGGCATCGCCATCGGCGACAATCCGGAGTCCATCTACATGGTGACCAGCGGGGTGTATTACAACGGCGGGTGCTGCTTCGATTACGGCAATGCCGAGACCAACAACAACGACGATGGCGCCGGAACCATGGAGGCCATCTACTTCGGGAACCAACACTCCTCCTGGGGTTGGGGAAACACCTCCACCTCCACCAACGGCACGGTCGGACCCTGGGTGGAAGCGGACCTCGAAAACGGTCTCTTCGCCGGAAACGTCTTCGGTCAATACACCCCCAACACCCCGGTCCCTTTCACCTATGTCACGGCCATGGTCAAGGGCAAGGCTGGGGGATTCGCCGTCAAGGGCGGGAATGCGACCACCGGCACGTTGAAGACGATGTTCGAAGGCACTCGCCCCACCGTGAGGACGGGTTACGACCCCATGAAGAAGCAGGGAGCCATCATCCTGGGGATCGGGGGCGACAACAGCAATTCGGCCACGGGGATCTTCTACGAAGGCTGCCTGACCACCGGCTACGCCACCAACGCGACCGACAGCGCGGTGCAGGCGAACATCGTCGCCGCGAAATACGGAAGCACGACCTCGATCGAGGGTGGAGAGTTCCGCGCGTCGCCGGCGTCCATCCGGTACGATCCGTCCACCGCCATGGTGGCGGTCGACTACTCCCTGCAAAACGCCCAGCACGTCCGCATGCAGGTGGTCGATCTGCGAGGCAGGGTGGTCGCCACGCTCCAAGACGCAACAGCCTCCTCGGGTGCGCACCAGGCGACCTGGGACGCGAAGTCGGCGACTCCCGGCCTTTATGCGCTGTCGCTGGAGATCGACGGGCAAATGGCCTGGAGCGGCAGGATCATCGTCGGGCGCTGAATTCCCGACGCGCACCCTGCCTCGAAACGCTGCAACGGGGCCAGGTCGATGGGCCGTTCGTCGCCGATCAGACCGCCTCGCCCCCGTTCCCCCTCATCCACCGATGCGGCGGGTGAACGGTATCGGGGCTATGCCTTGGCTTGGCCCACGCGCATCTCGGCGCGCGGGGTCTTGGGGGCTTCCAGGCCCTGGACCCCACGGCGCTTCACCCACTGGATCACGATCGGGGCGGAGATGGCGATGGAGGAATAGGTCCCCACCACGATGCCGAAGGTCAGGGTGAGGGCGAACGTCTTCAAGGTGGGTCCGCCGAACACCGCCAACATGGTGGTGACGATCCCCGTGGCCACCGAGGTCATGATGGTCCGGGACAGGGTCTCGTTGATGGAATTGTTGACCAGCACCTCGAAGTCGCCCTTGCGGTACTTGCTGGCGTTCTCGCGGATGCGGTCGAAGATCACGATCGAGTCGATGAGGGAGTAGCCGATCAGCGTGAGCACCGCGGCCACCACCGTCATGTCGACCTCGAAACCGGTCGCCATCAGCAACCCCAGCGTCAGCATGGTGTCGTGGGCTAGGGTCAGCACCGAGGAAAGACCGTAGCCCAGGCCGTTCTTGCCGAACCGGAACCAGATGTAGAGCATGATGATGAGGATGGAGAGCAGGGCGGACAGGATCGCGTCCCGCTTCAGCTCGCTTCCGACCTTGGGACCCACCATGTCCATCCCGATGATCTTGACCTGGGAACCCTTGGCGGAGAGCACCCGCTGGACCGCGTCCGACGCCGTCTTCTCGAAGGCCTGCGCCTTCGCGCCGTCCAGCACGTTGGTCTTCACGGTCACCGAGAAGACCTGGCCGGAATCGCTGCTCAGCGTGCGCACCTGGACGCCCTTGAGACCACCGTCCGTTTCCAGCACCTTGGCGATGGCGTCCGTGGCGTCGGGGCTCCCGGCGAGTCCCCCGTCCGCGCGCACGGTCATCATCACGCCGCCCGTGAAGTCGATGCCCCAGTTGAAGGAGGACCTGCCTCCCGGGTGCGGGATGAAGATGAAGGCCAGGATGAGCACGCCGGCACCCCCCGAGACATAGCCGATCTT
>CAYXXL010000363.1:0-3187 GCA_964469025.1 uncultured Fibrobacteria bacterium | reverse complement strand
AGCGGCGAAAGCGCAGGAGTTGCACAAGTTCGAATGCGGCGTCCGCGGTGCAGGTCACGTCGCCGATGAGCACGTACTCGTAGGTGACGGGCCAGTCGGCGGCGCGGCTCCACGCGTCTCCGGCCTCCAGGAGCTCCGCGATGGGATGGCGGCGGTTCACCGGCATCACGCCATTGCGCATCTCGTCGTTGCTGGAGTTCAGCGAGATGGCCAGATGGTACTGCGGCGCGGTTTCCGTCAATTCCGAAATCCGCCCCACCACTCCCGAGGTGCTGATGGTGATGCGCCGCGGCGCCATCCCGAATCCATCCGGGGAGGTCAAGGTCGCGCAGGCGGAGAGGACGTTGGGGAAATTGTTCAGCGGCTCGCCCATGCCCATGAACACGATGTTGGAGAGCGCCGGTTGGTTCTTGCTCTTCAGCCACCGCTTCACGTGCGCCACCTGCTGCAGGATCTCGCCACTGGACAGATTCCGCAAAAATCCCATCTGCGCGGTGCGGCAGAACGAACACCCCATCGCGCAGCCCACCTGGCTGGAGATGCACGCGGTGCGGCGGTCCTCGTCAGGGATCAGGACCGTTTCGAAGCGACGTCCCTGGGCATCCTCGAACGCCCACTTGGCCGTGCCGTCCACCGAGACCTGCTCCTCAGAGAGGTTCAGGGCCCCGCAATCCGCCTGGTCCGCGAGCAGAGTCCGGAGATCCTTGGGGAGATTGGTCATCTCTTCCAAGGAGGTCGCCAAATGCTTCCAGAGCCACTCCTGGATCTGTCGGGCGCGAAACTTCGGTTGGCCCAGCGAGACCAGCCAAGCCTCCAGATCGGAAGGGCTCCGATCGGAGAGGGTCTTGGAGGCTGGAAGAAGGATGGTGGCGTTCACCGGGCCCAATCTACTTGCGGCGCGACCGCCAAGCCCCGATCAAGAGCGGCAGGACCGATACCCCCACGATCCCGAGAACCACCACCGAGAAGTTCTTCTGTACGATGGGAATGTTCCCGAACAGCGCTCCGGTTCCCAGGCACAGTCCCACCCAAAGGAACGCGCCCAGCGCCGAAAAGGCCACGTAGCGCAGATAGGGCATGCGCCCGAGCCCCGCCACGAACGGAGCGAAGGTCCGAACGATGGGCACGAACCGCGCGGCCACCACCGTGGATGCCCCCCACCGGACGTAGAAGGCTTGGGTACGCTCCAGATAGGTGCTCTTGAGAAACCGGCTTTTTGGGCTGAAGGGGATCTTGGCGCCCAGCAATCTACCCACCCAATAGTTGGATTGGTCGCCGCAGAGCGGGGCCGCCATCAGGACCAAGGCCAGCAGGTCCAGACGCAGGGCTCCACCGGTGGCCACGGATAGGGCTCCGGCCGCAAAGATCAACGAATCCCCCGGCAAAAAGGGGGTCACCACCAGCCCGGTTTCGCAGAAGATCACCAGGAAAAGGAGTCCGTACACCCAGGGGCCGTGGGCCTGGAAGAAGTCCCGCAAATGCAGGTTGGTGTGGAGTAGGAAGTCCAGATAGGGAAGGAAAGTGGCCACGGCGCCAACCTAGCTCCTGGAGAGTCCACCCCGAAAACTGGACAGGAGGCTCGAATGAACCGCGAGGCAGGAGGCTGCGACGTACATTGCGGATTCAGCAAACTGATTTGGTCGGTGGTTGGTGAGCCATCCAAACCACGATCGCACCAGCAAAGGTGTTTCAAAATGAAACTACAACATCTATTTCTCGGTTCTCTTCTTGTTTTGGGAGCATCTGCCCAAGCCTTGACACCGGTGGCCAAGTACGGACGCCTGATTGCAAAAAGCGTGGGTGGAAAAGGAGGCCTATATGATTCTACCGGCACCAACCAGGTCACCTTGCGCGGCATGAGCATGTTCTGGAGCAGCGAGCCGGACGGCTACAATTACGATCATCCCCAGACCGTGGCGTGGCTGCAATCCGACTGGCTTGTCTCCGTGCTCCGGGTACCTGTCGGGGTGGTTTCGCCCAGCACGGTAAACAAAGGATACCTGGACGATCCCGCTTCGAACCTAAGCCGTGTCCTGGCAGTGGTCAATGGTGCGATCGCGCAAGGAATCTACGTGATCGTCGATTGGCATGCCCTGGATGGATCCAACTCCGGGAGCGCCTCAACGAATGGTTACACGACCCAGGCAGTGTCCTTGTTCGGCACTTTGGCAGCCCAGTTCAAAAACACCCCGAACATCATGTGGGAAGTCTGGAACGAACCCACGGGCAGCAATTCCGACGTGGTGACGCATGCCAACGCTTGTATCACCGCGATCCGCAATGCAGGAAACAAGAACTTGGTGATCGTGGGGAGCAGTTATTGGTCGTCCCAGCCCGACCAGATCGGCAACGTCACCGACCCCCAGAACAACGTCGCCTACTCCCTTCACTTCTATGCCGACGCGCCTGGTCACGCGGGGTACGTGCAAGGAAGTAGCAGCCCCCTGGCGAATGCGCTCAACAAGGGGAGAGCGGTGTTCGTCACAGAATGGGGCACCACCGGTGCGGACGGGCAGACCTACAACAACGACTTCAGTTCAGCCAGCGCTCCCCTCTTGGCAGTACTGGACCAGGACAAGGTTTCTTCCTGCAACTGGGACATCGGGACCCAGCACATGACTCCGGGTGATCTGACGACTCCGGTGCAGGGCAGTGCAGCCATCCAAGCCACTGCAGCACCCAACGGCAATTGGGCGGCTTCCGATCTCACCCCTAGTGGCACGGCCGTTCGCAACTACCTACGTACGGCCAACGCCGGCCTGTTCACTCTTCCCGACACCAGCCTGAAGATTGTGGCTCCCCTGACCGCGACTCCTGCGAGCACCACTACCGACGGTTCCATCCATTTCACGGCGACATTCAGCAAGTCCATCAGCTATTCTCTCGTCCTGACTGGGCAGACATCCAAGGCGACCTATACCAAGACGAGCTCCGGGAACAGCTTGGACTTCGTCTGGACACCGGCTTCAGAACACGGCCTCGCCAAGCCCTTCGTTGCGGAAAAGGTCACGGCCGCGTTCTCCGGTTTGACGCAATCGGGCACCAGCACCACGGTCACCCTCACCCTGTCCACCTCCATCCAGCCAACAACTTCCCACAGGACCGCCTTGGCATGGAACGCCCAGGGATTGCATCTGCCCCAAGGGGCTGCGGTGGCCGGAAATTCCTATGCGGTGCGCGTGCTGGA
>CAYXXL010000362.1:0-3200 GCA_964469025.1 uncultured Fibrobacteria bacterium | reverse complement strand
GGCTGACAGCCAAATAGACCCCTTCAATTCACCCACACTTTTCCCGGAAGAGCCCCTTTTCCCTTTTTCGGGATGGAACCTGACCAACTGCGTTTCGCTAACGTCTTCACCATTTTCGGTGCCGACTCGCCAGATGAATGTTGTGGCAGTTCCATTGGAATTGGAGTAAGCTGGTCCATCTAGGCTAAGGTCGTTTTTCTGGTCAGAGAGGGATGCATGCCAGATTTGTTTTGATCCGTCGGCATTAAATCGTAAGACGCCTGAGCCCTGGAATAAGAAAAAACCTTCTGCGTTGAGAGCCACTGCATAACTGGTTCCTATTCCATATTCTTGGAGTCGAATCTTTTCTCGCTTGAGGCTGTTGCCTTTCAACGAGACCTGATCCATTGCCTTCTCATCTGGGACGGAAATTTGAAAGTCTTCATCCCCCAATCCAAGAACGAAGGATTGTGCCTCCACATTAATGTTTTTCACAGGAAAGACAGAAAACGGATATTGGGAATTCATGGACGGACCTTTCGCCAGAATAAGGGTGCCAAGGACAAATGCGACCAGAATGACAATCGCGATCCGGAGTTTCATGTCTCCAGTCCTTTCGCCAAGGATTTGGTGCTCCTGTAAAGAAGTTCCGCCTTGTCGCCTTGGAAGTTCATGTCAAACAGGGACTTGTCCAGATCTTCCACCCACTCCCACGGACTGGACGAACCCGTGATCTTCAATTTCTGGTGGACCCCGCCAAGATCCAGGTATTGGAGGGGATTCAGGAAGCAGGCGCGGAAGAAGAAGTCGCTGGGGATTTTCGGGATCGCCGCCTGAAACCCCTTGGCGTAGCGGTGGAGCATGTTGCCCCCCTTGGCATCCGTCACCGGTTTCTGTTTGGCGATGAGCGGCCAGTCGGTTCCCCACAGGATGCGCTCGAGCAGAATGGGCTTGTGCTCGCGCGCCCATTGGAACAATTCGGTGAACTTGGCCGCATTGTGCTCGGTGAGGATCACGTAGCTCAGATCGGCGAAGACCCGGTTCTCTGGCTGGATCAAATCCAGCAGGTCGTAGAGGAACCGATGGGTTCGTGCGGGGTCGATGCGATCGCCATCGAAGGCCAGAGTCAATTTCTGCGCCTTGCGATGCGGCTCGCGATCCTTGCGCGTGCTCCAGGATTCCGAACTCAAGTGATCCGAATCGCCGAAATGCGCCAAGCAGATCTTTAGGTTGGGAAACCGCGCCAGTACTTTCCTCCAGGCCTGAGCCGATACATAGTGATGGATGAACCACCAGACCCGGTCCTCCTCGTGATGGGACCACCAATGCTCGTCCTTGGTGGACCTTGGCGTCATCGGTTGGCGGTCGGGACCGGGTATGGTGCGGGCGAATTGGGATATCCATCCGGCTTCCATTCGATCGTCGCTTCCATCCACGATCTTTCCTTCCCGGAGCAAAAGGTCGAAATAGTGGCGACGGTCGTGCGTGTAGTAGCCGGCGGGCGTGCCGTGGTTCAAGAGGGGGATGTGATTGGATTCGCAGAAGGAATAGAACTCCTCCTGAAGTTGACGAAGGAAAGGATCTCCCGGTGCCCAACCCATCGCGGTGTAGAGTTTGAACCCGAAATAGTTCGGAGTGCCGGAACAGGTGGAAGACTGAATTGGCTGGCTCAGTACATCCGCGAGAGACCATCCAGTTTCTTCCAGCGGTGCCGATTGTGCGGTGTACCTTCGCGGGTCGAAATGGAAGAAGGGGAGATTTCGAGCACGACTTGATTTGCGGGAATTCGAGAAAGTCGAGGAGTGTGCATTCCGTTGTGTTTTCCATGGCTCATAGCTCTTCGCATCTTGGGCCTCCATCCAGCACCAAACCTCCCCGTTCTTCGACCTAGGCGCGTTCGAATACCTTGCCGGGAATTCATATCCGTCGTCGGTCGCCACAGGGCGATTGTTGGTCTCGAACTTCCAGATTGCATCCCAGCAATACCAGCGCGTCGATTCGATCTCGCCGGACTCCGAAACTCGCGAAGGAAAGACCTGGGAGATGGGGATCCCAAAATACCCGTTGAAGTGCATGTACTCCATGTCCATGGGCATCAGGCAGCCAACATGGTCGGCATTTGGCGAGAGAAAGGGAAACACCTTGTGGAAGCTTCCGTTCGGGAGGTCGTTCAGGAATGTGTTCGCGATGGTCGCTGTGGGACCAGATCCGATTTCACCGCCTTCGCCCAACGCCAAGGGTGCCAGCTTGTCCTGCCACCAGTAGCCTGGCTGGAAAGCGTGCCATTCGATCGCGTTGTCCCAGATATGCACCCACGCGGGCGGCAGCGGCGAGCAGTGGTTGCTTTCCACGTGGCTGTGCATCTCGAAATGTGTTGGGGTGGCGAACCGCCACAGGTAGATCACGGCGATGTCGTCGAACTCGGCGAAACGATGTGCCAGATGCCAACGCCCTGGAGCGGAAATCGCATGGTCCACCGAGTAGTTGCCCGCCTTGTTGTCCTTTTGGATCTGCTCTACGGAGGGGTGGTCGGGGTTCCATGAAACCGTCCAAAAATCCAAAGACAATGCTGGCGTTACGGGAACCGGCACCGAGGTGTCTCTCGGGTCCAATGACCTGTAGAAAAGTTGGATCTTGCGAGGGTCCTGGCCCGTGGGCCAGTAGAGCATGCACTCGAAATAGGCGTAGCCGTCCTTGTCCACGAAATCGGTCATGGAGACCGTGCCCATCTCCCTCATCACCTTCCGGGCGCCGGGCCCTGAGCCTTGCAGGAATTGTGCAAAGACGACCAACTCTTCGGCGAAGTCCTTGGTCTTGTCCAGAGCGTGGTTGACGGCCACTGCAAATGTGATGCTGGTCAGATCCTGACCATTTTCGAACGTGATTCCGGGAGGCAATCAATCGCCTCCTTCGGAAGGATGGAGTTCACTTGTCCCCACGCCGGGGGAAGCCAGTTCGATGATTGGTTCCTGGGAGGCGTCCTGCTCCATTTTGGATCCGTCGGGAAGGGTGGCGGAATACTTCTTCTTGGTCCCCTTCATCCGGATCGTGAGAGTGGTCTTCACCTTCACCTCCGCACTCCTCACCACCACCCCCAGGCAATTGAAGTGGGCCTGGAACACGGCGTCCTTGTAGCTCTCGGAGGTCGGGTCCAGTTCATTCTGGCTCTTCTTGGCGGCTTGTTCGAACGGGTAGCGGCTCTTCCAGACGATCTCGCCCCG
>CAYXXL010000361.1:0-3213 GCA_964469025.1 uncultured Fibrobacteria bacterium | reverse complement strand
TGCCCATGCCGCGCTCCGTCGCCTCGCCCACTGTGGCCTCGATCAGCTCGGAGGAATTCAGGCCGAACTTGCTCTGGTAGCCGCCCGACTCCTCCCATTTCCCGGACCCCGAGCTGGACAGCTTGATGCGCAGCCCGATGTTGGGGCGCACGTTGAGCGAACGCGAGAGCTTGGCGATGAGCGCGAGCTCGTTGAGCTTCTCCACCACCAGGAAGATCCGCTTGCCCATCTTCTGGGCCAGGAGGGCGAGTTCGATGAAGTCCTCGTCCTTGTAGCCGTTGCACACGATCAGCGACTCGGGATTGTCCTGGATGGCCAGCACCGCGTGGAGCTCCGGCTTGGAACCGGCCTCGAGGCCGATGTTGAACTTCTTCCCGTGCTCGACGATCTCCTCCAGCACAGGGCGCTGCTGGTTGACCTTGATGGGATAGACGTTGTAGTGCTTGCCCTGGAAACCGTATTCCACCGCGGCCTTCTCGAAGCAGCTGAAGATCTGCTCGATGCGGTGGTCCAGGATGTCGGGGAAGCGCAGGAGCACCGGAGTGGAGAAGTCGCGCAGATCCAGGTCCTGCATGACCTCCACGAGGTCGATTTCGGGGCCCTTTTCCTTGAGCGGGCGCACGATGGCGTGGCCCTTCTCGTTGATGTCGAAGTAGCGGATGCCCCATCCGCCCACGTTGTACAGTTCACGGGAATCTTCGATTCGCCACTTTCGCATGCTTCGCTCCACGTCTCTGGGAGGACCATCGTCGCCGGTGCGCACCGCGCGCGCCGCGCCCGGATCCCGACGCGAGGCCGGGACAGGGCCGGGGGGAAGTTAGGTAACCCCTGGGCCGAAAAGGGGTTTCGCGGCGGTTGCGGGCTTCCCCTCCAGCGGGATCAGATCGTGCGGGCCTGCTCCAGCAGTTCCAACGCCTGGGGCGTGATGTGTTCGCGTCCCAGGTCGGTCCGGAGGAAATCGTCGGGCACGATCGCCAACTTGTGGCGCAGGCCCAGGAGGAAGCTCTTGAGGGTGGGCACCACGCCCAGCGCGGGCAGGACGCCCCGGTGGCAATGGGCGACGAATTTGGTGCAGCTCAGCCTGTTCCCCTTGGTGAAATCGAACGAGAAGTCGTAGGGTGTGCCCATCTGGCCCAGGGCCAAGGGCCGGACCAGGTCGAACACCTCCTGGAAAGGGATGCCGTCGCCGGCCTCGAGGCGGTCGTACATGGTCTGCTCGTCGGGGTGCCAGGAGGGAAAATCCGCAGGTCGGGGAGGAGGAGCGGGCAGTCGGGTGAGGATCTCCGGAAACCGCAGCACGGCGACGCCGTCGCATTGCAGGAAGGTCAGGATGTCCTCCAGATGCACGCCTTCCGCGGTGCTGTGCGCCACCTGGGCCGGACCGGTGGAAAAGAACACCGAACGCTGTCCAACCGCCGGAACGGCCACCTCGTCGGAGGAATCCACGGGCCCCAGGAAAAGAGCCGCGTGGGAAAAGGTTCCGGTGATGATGTGGGAATCCAGGTAGCCGTCGTAGCGGCGCAGAAGGATGTCGCCGGGGCGGAGGAGTCCGCAGATCTCCCGGATCTCCGGTCCGCGGATCTTGTAGGCGCCGGGATCGTAGACGACCCAGAAAGGCCACCGGAAAAGTTTGATCTGGCCCAGGACCGTGACGAAATCATCGTAGAGCTTGGACATCGCCGAATTCTATCGATTTGTTCCATTGGTGTCCATGCTCATCTCCCTCGCCCTGTCGTTTCTTGCCGCCCAATCGGACTCCGCCCTGTGGAACCTGTCCGCCGTCCCTTCCGCCGACATCGCCTTTTCCCCGTTGGTGGGACACCCTTGGACCATGGGAGTCGCCGAGCAATACACCCCGAATTGGCAGGCGCGGCGGGTGGATCCCGAGGTGGCCCGCCAATGGGACACCATGCCCGCCCTGGCTTCCTTGGCGATGGGAGCCTCGATCGATTCCTTCCGGCTGCGCGCCGTTCTCCCGCTGCGGAGGGACCTGGAAGCCTGGGGGGAGGATCCCGCGGGCTCCAACATCATGCACGGGACCGAGGAGGTGGACATCGATGTTCCCTACGAAGGCTGGCTCCGCTGGGGGGGCAGATACCTGGGCTCCATCCAGCTCGGGAGATTCCGCAAATCCTTCTCGGAATCGCCCCAGGGGGTGATCCTGGGAGGGAACATCGTCCACGATGCGGCCTGGTGGCACCTGCCCATGGGCTCGCACTGGAGCTTCGACTGGTTCGCCTCGTCCCTGAATCCGTGGCTCCCGGGGACGGAGTCCGACGGGACCCTGGCACCGGGATCGGAAGCGCAGCGGCAGGCGACGGCCACGATCCCCAACTCCCGGGGTCGCATCTACGACGAGCCCTACAAGACCCTGTTCCTGCATCGGCTCGCTTTCCGCGCTGGCCCCGTGGAGGTGGCGGCGGTGGAACAGATCCTGGTGGGAGGCAAGGCGCCATCCTTGCGCGATGCCTTGCCGGTCATGATCTGGCACGACAACTTCGGGGACGGATATTCCAAGATCTCCACGGCCATCGACTTGGCCTTCGACGGCGGCGGAACCGGACGATACCACTGGCAGGGGATCCTGGACGGGTTGCCCAGTCCGGTCGGGGAGACCCAAGGCTACATCCCCCATGTCATCTGGGGCTCCAACCTGGGTTGGCAGGGGAATTGGGCTTCCGGCAGTGGGAACTGGTCCGGTTCGTTCGATGCCACGGCCACCTCGCCCCAACTCAACAACAACGTCATCCCGCTGCTCAAGGGGATCTCCCGGGTCCTGTACCGCTCCAACAACGAAGACCAGTCCTCCCCCGGATTCGCCGACACCTGGATGGTGGACCAGCCCTTGGCGTACCACCGAGGTCCCGACGCATTGGACTTCTGGAGTTCCTGGGGCTGGACCCGCCCGGGCGGCGACCTGGGCGCGAGCCTCGACGCCGACTTCCTCCAGCAAGGGAGCGCGAGCCTTTGGAGGGACGAGGATTCCCTGGAGAACCTGGTGATGCCTCTGTCGGGAATCGTCGAGCGCGAGGCTCGGGCGGCCATCTCGACCTGGTGCCGCGTGGGCGGCTGGACCTTCCGGATGGGGATGGGCGGCTCGCGCTTCTGGAACGACGACCACATCCAGGGGAACGACCGCTGGGTGGGGTCCGTCTTCGGCGGGGTGGGCTGGAGCTTCTAGCCGCTCACCGAATCACGCCGAACCGCACCCAG
>CAYXXL010000360.1:0-3252 GCA_964469025.1 uncultured Fibrobacteria bacterium | reverse complement strand
CCTCCCCTCCCCTGGTTCGGCCGATTTCCCATCGGGGGTCTGGTGTCGCCGGAATTCGACCAGTTCGGGTTCTGGGCCCGGGTCGGGGACGTCCTCCGGCATCTGCTGATCCCCGGGCTCGTGCTCGCGGTGGGCGGAGTGGCCGGACTCCAGCGCGTGTCCAGGGGCTCCATGCTGGAGACGCTGCGCCAGCCCTACGTGCTCGCCGCCCGCGCCCGCGGATTGTCCCAGCGCTCCGTGCTCTGGCGCCACGCCTTCCGCAACGCGGCGAACCCCCTCATCACCCTGCTGGGCTTCGAGTTTTCCGCCTTGCTGTCCGGCGCGGCCTTCACCGAGATCATCACCAGTTGGCCGGGCCTGGGGCTTGTCGCGCTGGAAGCCGTGCGCGCCAAGGACCTCTTCCTGGTCATGGCCACCGTGCTCATGGGCTCCTTCCTGCTCCTGGCCGGCAACCTCCTCTCCGACATCCTGCACGCCTGGAACGATCCGCGGGTGAAGCTGTCGTGAAACCCGCCCTCCGACGTTTCAGGTCCGTGCTGGCGGCCAACGCACCCGCCCGGATATCCTTCTGGGTGCTGGTGGCGCTGTACCTTTCGGCTCTCCTGGCGCCCTGGCTCGCCCCCTACGCGGGCGACGACGAATCCCGCGCGCGATCCTGGGCGCCGCCTTCGGCCATCCACCTGCGCGAGTTGGACGGATCCTGGCACGCGCCATTCGTGCGCTCCGTGTCCTATTCCTTCGACGACGACGCCCTCCGGGTGTGGAGCGAGGATTCCACGTGTCGGTTCCCCATCCGGTTCCTGGTCCACGGCCGCCTCTTCGGATTGGGAAACCCGGTGGCATCCCCGATTGTTGGTCGAGACGCGGTCGTTGGTGGAGACGCGCCGGCGGCGAATCTCCACCAACGACAGGGGCGTCTCTACCTCCTGGGCGCCGACGCCCGCGGACGCGATCTCCTCTCCCGGATCCTCTACGGCTCCAGGGTGTCCCTGACCATCGGGGTGGTGGGCGTGGCCATCTCCACCCTGATCGCTCTGGTGGTGGGCGGCATCGCCGGGTTCGCGGGAGGATGGGTGGACAGCGTCCTGATGCGCCTTTGCGAAGTGGTCATGCTGGTGCCGGCCTTCTACCTCCTCATGCTCCTGCGTGCGGCGCTTCCCCTGGACTGGGATTCCCGGGTCGTGTACTTCTACATCATCCTCATCCTCTCGTTCCTGGGCTGGGCGGGGCTCGCGCGCATCCTGCGGGGCATGATCCAATCGCTGCGCCAATCCGACTTCCTCGCCGCGTCGCGGGCATTGGGGCTTTCCCCCTGGCGCATCCTCTGGCGGCACGCCCTTCCCCAGACCTTCGGGTTCCTCTCGGTGCAGGCGACCCTCTCCATCCCCGGGTACATCGTGGCGGAATCGGGGCTGTCGCTCCTGGGACTTGGAATCCAGGACCCGCAGACCAGTTGGGGCAACCTCCTGGAGGAGGCCATGTCCATCGCCGAAATCCGTCTGCACCCCTGGACCCTCCTTCCGGGAGTCTTCCTCTTCGCCGCCGTGCTCTCGTGGAACCTCCTGGGCGACGCGCTGCGGGACACCTTCGATCCGCGGAGCCTTTCGTGAGCACGCTGCTTTCCGTGGAGGACCTGGGCGTTTCGTTCGCGACACCCGAAGGCCCGCTCCGGGCCGTGGACGGGATCTCGCTCTCGGTGGAACGCGGCGCGGTCCTCGGACTGGTGGGCGAATCCGGATGCGGCAAGTCGGCCACCGCCTCGGCGCTCTGCGGACTTCTGCCTCCCGGGGCCCGCACCACGGGCTCCGTGCGCCTTTCGGGACGGGAATTGACTTCACTTTCCGAGCCGGACTGGCGATCCGTGCGCGGCAGGAGGATCTCCATGGTGTTCCAGGACCCCATGTCGTCCTTGAACCCGCTGCTCTCCGTGGGGGAACATCTGGTCGAGACCCTGCGGACCCACCAGAACCTGTCCAGGGCCGCCGCCCGGGAAGCTTCCGTCGGATGGCTGCGCCGCGTGGGAATACCCGACCCCGCCGCTCGGCTCGCCAGCTACCCGCACGAGCTGTCGGGGGGCATGCGACAGAGGGTGATGATCGCCCTCGCCCTTTGTCCCGGACCCGACCTCCTGGTGGCCGACGAACCCACCACGGCGCTGGACGTGACCATCCAGGCCCAGATCCTGGATCTGTTGGCGACGCTTCGCGGGGAACTGGGGATGACCATGATCTTCATCACCCACGACCTGGGCGTGGTGGAACGCGTGGCCGACCGAATCGTGGTCATGTACGCGGGAAGGGTCGCCGAGGAGGGAGCGGCCGCGCGCATCCTTTCCGCCCCCCGGCACCCCTACACCCGCGGTCTGCTGGACTCCGTCCCCGGCTTTCGACCGCGCACCGGTCGGCTTCCTTCCATCCCGGGAGCCGTTCCCTCGCGCCGCGATTGGCCCTCCGGGTGCCGCTTCCATCCACGCTGCGCGCATGCCGACGCGGTCTGCGGGGAGAGCGTTCCGGCGGCACCCGGTCCCGACGGCGGAGCCGCCTGCTTCCATCCGGCGGGGGTGCCGTGAGCCTGCTGGAGGTCAGGAACCTGTCGGTACGGTTTTCCGTCCGCACCGGCGTGTTCTCCCGTTCCCGCGCTTGGCTCCAGGCGGTGGACGGCGCGAGCCTGGACGTGGAGGCCGGGACCACGCTGGGGCTGGTGGGCGAATCCGGATGCGGGAAGAGCACCACGGCGCGCGCCATCCTGCGGCTGGTGGAACCCGACACCGGTTCCGTGGTCCTTGGAGGCCAGGACGTCCGCGCGCTGGAGGGTCCGGCGTTGCGGCGATTCCGCCGCCACATGCAGGTGGTGTTCCAGGATCCCATGTCGTCCCTCGATCCGCGCCGCACCGCCTTCCAGGCCGTGTCCGAAGGCCTGGAAGTGCACGGAATCTGTCCAGCCCCCCGGAGGCGGGACCGCGTGGCGGAGATCTTCCGGCGCGTGGGACTCTCCGGCGAACACCTGGACCGGCACCCCCACGAGTTCTCCGGGGGGCAGAGGCAGAGGATCGGGATCGCGCGGGCGCTGGCCGTGGAGCCGAGACTTCTCATACTGGACGAGCCGGTATCCGCCCTGGACGTCTCGGTGCAGGCCCAGGTGCTGAACCTGCTGGAGGACCTTCGCGACGAGCGCGGCATGGGGTACCTCTTCGTGGCACACGACATGGGCGTGGTGCGCCACTTCTGCGACCGGATCGCCGTGATGTACCTG
>CAYXXL010000359.1:0-3256 GCA_964469025.1 uncultured Fibrobacteria bacterium | reverse complement strand
GCCAGGACCCGCGCGGGCCTTATTCGCCGGCGCCGGCCTACGCCGCCATGGCGACCATGGTGCGGCTGTTGCACGATGCCCGCTTTGCCGAGCGCGAGGCGTGGCGCAAGTACACCCGCACCTATCTGCTCAAGTTTGTCCGCGATACGAGCGGAGAAGAGGTCCGCGTCTGCTGGGCCACGCACCCGGGGAAGGTCCGCGTATTTGCCGGCGATCCGGAGCCCTTCGAAATCGCCGCCCGTCCGCTTTCCGTCGGGATCCAGGAAAAGGAGAGGACGCATGCCCAGCACCGGCAGCGAACGCAGGCGGTGGAGAACTTCCGCCCCCTGCTGGTTGGCACCCAGCAGCACGGTGCCTTCCAATCCCCGCCCTTTGCGCAATATGGTCCGTGTGACCGCCTGCACCGACAACCTGAAGGTCCCGGTCGCGACCAGCATCAGGATGCCGTAGGCCCCCACCGTCACCAGACGGGAGCGGGTGAATGCCTCCAACCACCGCCCCTGGGGAATCATCTGGACGAGGTCGGAACCGGCCAGCAGCAGCGCCAGACCCAGTGTTCCCAGGAAACAAGCCTGGGCCAGGACCAGAATCTGTTTGGACCGGCTTTCCAGGAACCAATCGCGATACAGGCCGTGGAGAAGAAACCAGAACATCCAACCCAAGGTCAAGATGATCCCGGGAGAGAAGACGTTCCCGATCTGCACGTCCGGATCCAGCTCCTCCGGGATCCAGCCGCTGCGGTAGCGCACCCAGAACACCCCTGCGAAGGCCAGGGATCCCCCCGCGAAATCCGCCGCGACCAGGGCCGCTCTCTCGGTGGCCCGCAGGGAGATCACCCTTCGAATCCGCGATCGTAGTGGCGCAAAAGGACCACCGCGAGAATTCCTTCCAGCGCCCTGATTTCCTGGAGGGCGGCTTGGATCGACCTTTCCGGCGCCACGTGCGTGTCGATCACCATCGCCGCCGACCCCTTGCCTTCGCGCTGCACCATGGAAGCCACCGAAACCCCGTGCTCACCCAGGATGGTGGCCACCCGCCCGAGCACGCCGGGTCTGTCGGCCACCTCGAATCGCAGATAATATCGGCCTTCCGCCAAATTCAAGGGGCGGAGGACGGCATCTTCCCCGCCCATCCAGGAAAGGTCGACCGGTGCGGACTTTTCGTGAATCCGACGTACGGCGTCGACGATGTCGGCGATCACCGCCGAAGCCGTCGGGAGGCGTCCCGCTCCCTTGCCATAGAGAAGAGCCGGACCCGTGGTCGATCCGTCGATGAAGACGGCGTTGAAGGCACCCCCGACCCCGGCCAACGGATGGCGCAAGGGAACCAGGCAAGGGTGGACCCGGGCATCGAGGCCGTCTTCGTGGACTTCCACCAGTCCCAGGAGTCGGATGACGCATCCCATCTCGTCCGCCCCGGCGACATCCGCAGCGGTGATGCGCGTGATTCCCTCCACGTGCATCTTTTGGAAATCCACGCGCCTGCCGCCGCACATCGATGCGAGGATGGCCACCTTGTGGGCGGCATCGATCCCCTCCACGTCGTAGGTGGGATCGGCTTCGGCGTAGCCAGCGGCCTGCGCCTCGGACAAAGCCTGGGCGAAATCCAGCCCCGCTTCGGCCATTCGGCTCAAGATGTAGTTGGATGTGCCGTTGATGATGCAGGCCAAGCTGCGCGCGTCGGAAACGACAAAGGCCTCCCGGAGCGATCGGATGATGGGAATGGCTCCCCCCACCGCAGCCTCGAACCGGATCTCCGCTCCATGGCGGAAGGCCTCCGGGAACAGTTCGCCCCCGTGTTTCGCCAGCATGGCCTTGTTAGCGGTCACCACGCTCTTGCCCAGGCCCAAGGCGCGCATCACCCAGGTCTTGGGAAGGTCGTAGCCCCCGGCCAACTCCACGACGACGGCAACCTCGGGATCGTCGATCAGGTCCAACGCGGAGGTGGTCACCGGCATTCCCTCCAACGCGTACCGTTCGACCTCCGAGGCTTCCCGGGCGCAGATCTTCGCCAGTCGCACCGGAGTGCCTGCTGCCTTGGAGATCGCGTCCGATCGAGTTGTCAACAGCTCGATCACGCCCGAACCCACAGTCCCCGTTCCGATGATTCCGACCCCGATGGACATGTTCCTCTCCTTGATCCCCCTTTTGAGGGACGGCTGGAACCGGGATTCGGTTCTCTCCGCCACTGCCCTCGCGGTGGGAGGAACGGGAAAAATGCATCCCACCACCCCCGGAGCGCAGGTTCCAATTCCTTGATGGACAACGGCTTGCGTCCGAGCCATCCCCCTCGACATGGATTTCCCGAGGTTGGCCCCACGAATTTCGAATCGGAGACGAGCATGATTCCATATTCAGTATGGTTGGAGGATAAGATTCAAAATTCCTCCCACCAACATCTCCATTTTCCAATGATTGTCAATCCTGATTCCCAACAATAGAACAGTGGATCCGATGTGGATTGAATGTGAATTTGCCAAGGGAAAGCCCTCCCCTCGTTCCACAAGATCTAGGGTTTGATGGAGTCTCACCCCCCACAATTTGACGTGGTCGCACCCTTGCAAGACATCTATACTGAGTTTAGCGAGGAAATTTTTTTGCCATCGAAAACCCATTGACGAGCCTAGGCGTTCCTCCTATTCTATGTCCAAGTTCACTCCGTCGTCTAATGCCGAACTCGGCGGTGGAGTTGCCCTGTCGCATTGCCTTAAATTCCGAGGATCATCCATGGTGGCTTCCGATCTATCCGCTCCCGGCTTCGCGCCTTCCCGTCCATTGCTCAACGAGCTCGGCGAAAAGATCTTCCTGGATCGCTACGCGCTGAAGGACATGACCAAGAAGTCCCTCTCGCCCGGCGACACCGTGATCGTGTGCGTCAACCAGAAGACGCGCCAGCGCGAGATCGGAACCGTCCGAGTCCTGAAGGGCGACCGCGTGGGAATAGAGCTGCGCGACGGGACGACCACGGAGCAAGGGCTGGAAGACGTCGACAAGCCGTTGGAAACCTCTCCCGAGGCCATGATGGACCGGGTGGCGCGGGGCATCGCGGCCATCGAAACCTCGCCCGAACGCACCGAGGAGTGGGAGGCCAGGTTCCGATGGCTCCTGGACGACTGGCGCTTCGTGCCGGGGGGGCGCATCCTGACGGCGGCGGGCACCGATCAGAAATTGACCTTTTTCAACTGCTACGTGGTGCCCTCCCCGAAGGACAGCCGCAAGGGCAACGGCTCACAACTTGGAGTTGAGGAATCTGACTA
>CAYXXL010000358.1:0-3273 GCA_964469025.1 uncultured Fibrobacteria bacterium | reverse complement strand
CGGCGGCTGGAAGCTCCGGGTCCTCCTGGCGCAAGCGCTGTTCGCGCGCCCGGACATCCTGATGCTCGACGAACCGACCAACCACCTGGACATCCACACCATCTCCTGGCTGGAGAAGATCCTGAACCAGTACGAGGGGCTCGTGGTGGTGATCTCCCACGACCGGCACTTCCTGGACAACGTCTGCACGCACATCCTGGACGTGGACTACAGGGAGATCAACCAGTTCACGGGGAACTATTCCCAGTGGGAGACCGCGGTGCGCCAGGCCCGCGAACGCGCCGGCGCCCACAACGACCGGATGGAGAAGAAGAAGGAGGAGTTGCAGGAGTTCGTGCGCCGGTTCTCCGCGAACGCCTCGAAGGCCGCGCAGGCCAGTTCCCGCCAGAAACAGTTGGAGAAGATCAAGGAAGACATGGTGGAGCTTCGTCCCAGCTCGCGCGTGGCGCCGCGTCCCGTCTTGAAGATCGAGAAGCCGTGCGGTCGCCAGGTGGTTGGCCTCAAGGACATCTCCATGGCTTTCGAGGCCGACAAGCCCCTGTACTCGAAGGTGAACCTGGACTTCGTGTCGGGAGAGAAGGTCGCGATCATCGGGATCAACGGGGTGGGGAAGTCCACCCTCCTCAAGATCCTGATGGAGCAGGTCCAGCCCACGTCGGGTTCCGTCACCTGGGGGCAGTCGGCCGTCAAGTCGTATTTCCCGCAGGATCCGTTCGAGCTTCTGGACCCCGAGATGACCGCCTTCGACTGGCTGTACACGTTCCGACCCACCTGGAGCCAACAGGAGATCCGCGCGCTGCTGGGCCGCATGCTCTTTTCCGGCGATTCCCAGATGAAACTGACCAAGGTGCTTTCCGGCGGGGAAAAGGCGCGGCTGCTGTTTTCGATGCTCATGGCCCAGCAGTCCAACACCATCGTGCTGGACGAACCCACCAACCACCTGGACCTGGAAGCGATCTCCGCCTTCAACGAGGCATTGCAGGCCTACGAGGGCAGCCTGATCTTCGGTTCGCACGTCCGCACCTTCGTCAGTTCCCTGGCCACCCGCGTGATTGAGATCGTGGATGGCCAGTTGTTCGACTACCAGGGCCCCTACGAAGACTACCTCAAGGGTCCCCGCGACGAGATTCTGGCCAAGGCGAAGTCGCGGAAGAAGTAGTCAGAGCGACCACCAGGGCACCGCGAGAACATCCTTGCGGATCCAGGTCGGAGTCTCCACGGCACAGACCAGCAGTCCCGAAGCGATCCGATGGTCCGGCCAGGTTTCCCGGAACGCATTCAGCCCTCGCGCATCCACAGGGCCTGGTCTCGCGGTGAGTTTCACCTCGATGGGGAACACCCATCCGTCCTCCTCCAGGACAAGGTCCACCTCCGCCCCGGCCAGGGTGCGGAAATGGCTCGCATGGGGTGGATTGCCGCGGTCCTGGAATCCGCGCAGGATCTGCTGTACCACCCAGGTCTCGAAGAGGGCACCCCGCGATGGATGCTCTTCCAGCCCCGCCGGGGATTGGATGCGCAGGAGATGGCAGGCCAGGCCGGTATCGGCCAGGTGACCCTTGGGACGGCCCGCGATCCGCTTGGCGGAGTTGCGGGAAAATGCGGGAAGTTCTCTCCATTGGAATCCGGCTTCCGCCAGGGCCGACCAGCGCAAGGCGGTCTTGCGGTCCATTCCCAACTCGCGCCCCAGGTGCGCGGCGTTGATCTCCTGCGCGGTCTGCGAGGCCAAAAGCGCGAGGAAGCGACGGAATTCGGCAAGGTCCGAGACACCTCCCGCCGTGCGCAAGTCGCGCTCCAGGTAGGTTCTGACATACCCCTCGCACCAATCCGGCACCACGGAGTCGGGGAGACCGATCAGGGCGGGCATCCCGCCCCGCCAGATCCGGGGCCAGATCGATTCCGGCTTCGGGGTGACAGGATATGTCCTGATTTCGCCCCGTTCCCCGATCCACCGCCGCAGGAAAGCCTGGTCCTGCGGGTTTCCCAGGATCTCTCCGCGCGCCAAGGGCGGGAGTTCCAGGAAGGCCACCCTTCCCGCCATGGATTCGGCCGGCGTGTGCAGCACGGAAAATTGCTGGGAGCCCGAGAGCAGGTACATGCCGGGGCGTTTTCCGCGGTCCACCAGCCGTTTCATGGAAGAAAGCAGCGGGGGCGCGAATTGGATTTCGTCCAGGAAGCACGGTGCCGGATGGGTTTGGAGGAACAAGTCGGGGTCGGACCGTGCCGATCCGATGTCGGTCGAAGGGTCGAATGTCACCGAAGGAATCTCCGGAAACGCACATTGGACCAGGGTTGTTTTTCCCACCTGTCGGGCACCGACAACGCAAACCACTGGAAAATGATGGAAGAGATCTTGCAATCTCCCCAGCGACCATCGACCTAAGGTCGAAGTCTCCATAGCAACCAGTAAATCAGGATCCAAGCTCCCAATATACTCGTTGCTTTACAATAGCAACTAGTAAATCAGGAGCAAAAATCCCAAAATACTAGGTGCTCAGCCTTCCGCGACAGCCTTTTTCAGGGCGGCGACCTTGTCGGTCTTCTCCCAGGTGAAGGTCTTCTCGGTGCGTCCGAAGTGCCCTCCCGCCGCCGTGGCGCGGTAGCGGGGCTTTTTCAGGTCCAGCATCTTGACGATCCCGGCGGGCTTGAGATCGAACAGCGACCGGACGGCCTGTTCCAACTTGGCGTCGGGGACCTTTCCGGTCCCGAAGGTGTCCACCAGGATGGACACGGGTTCGGGGAATCCGATGGCGTAGGCCAGTTGCACTTCCACCCGCTTGGCGAGCTTCGCGGCCACGATGTTCTTGGCCACGTAGCGCGCGGCGTAGGCAGCGGAGCGGTCGACCTTGGAAGGATCCTTGCCGGAGAAGGCGCCGCCGCCGTGCCGACCCACGCCGCCGTAGGAATCCACGATGATCTTGCGACCGGTGAGGCCGGTGTCGCCGTGCGGACCACCGACCACGAATTTGCCGGTCGGGTTGATGTGGTAGATGGTCTTCTTGTCCAGGAGCTCGGCGGGGATGACTTCCTTGATCACCTTCTGGATCATGTCCTTGCGGATGGTGGAATGGGCCACCTTCTCGTCGTGCTGGGTGGAGATCACCACCGTGTGGACGCGCACGATCTTGTCGCCGTCGTACTCCACCGTCACCTGGCTCTTGGCGTCCGGGCGCAGGTACTTCAGTCGGCCCGATTTGCGGATCTCGGTGAGCTTGTTGATGAGGCCGTGGGCGTACGCGATGGTGGCTGGCATCAGCTCCGAGGTCTCGTCGTTGG
>CAYXXL010000357.1:0-3282 GCA_964469025.1 uncultured Fibrobacteria bacterium | reverse complement strand
ACCCGGGAAGCCGCGAACCAGCTCTCAGCCGGGATCTGTCCGGGGTGAGCGCCTCCCGTCCGGACACCTCCCAGGAGCTGCTGGATGTGGTGGACGTTTCGGGGCGGGTGATCGGTCGCGCGACCCGCGAGCGGGTCCATCGGGAAGGATTGCTCCACCGCGCTGTGCATCTGTTGGTGTGGCATCCCGACGGGCGACTCCTGCTGCAGAAGCGGTCGGCCTCCAAGGCCTGCTGTCCTGGGCTCTGGGACACTTCCGTGGGGGGGCACCTCGCCGCCGGGGAGGCCGGGCTGGAGGCGGTGTTGCGCGAATGCCGGGAGGAATTGGGAATCCTGCTGGGCGCCCACGACCTGGAGCCGCTGGGCAGGCATCTCTTCGACGAGGATTCCCTGGACCCGGAACTGGTCGATTCCTGGGGAACCTTCCACCGCGGGCCGTTCTTTCCCGATCTGGTGGAAGTGGAAGGTGTGGGTTGGTTCACTCTCGAGGAAGTGGATTCCCTGGTTCGACGCGGCGAGGCGACGCCGCATTTCGCCCTCCAATGGGATCTGGACCTGCGTTCGAGGACGTCCGACCGGCCCTGACCGCTTCGAACGCGCACAGAGCCGCGGTCACCGCCACGTTCAGGCTGTCCACCCCGTCGGCGACAGGTATGGAAAGGGATTCGTCCAGGGCGCCTTGGACGGTGGGGCGGATTCCATCGGACTCGTTCCCCAGCACGAACACGGTCCGGTCCGCGAGTTCGTGTCCGAAAAGCCCGCGCGGGGCCCGGGCGGCCAGACCGTAGACCCAATAGCCTTTGCGCTTCAATTTCTCCAGCGCGGGCACCAGCTTGGGCACGCGCACGATCCGCAGGCGCGTCCCGTAGCCCGCCGAGGCTTCCAGGAAGACCTGGCCGGGAAGGGCTCCTCCCTTGGCGGGAAGGAGGACGGTCGCGCATCCGGCGGCCACGAGGACGCGGGCGACCAATCCGAGGTTGCGGGGGTTCTCCACGCCGTCCAATGCGAAGACCACCCGTCGTTCACAGAGCGGGAGGCGAAGCAGATCGTCCAGGGAATCCAGGGTCGTGGGGGAGGGCTGGGCCACGACTCCGCCGTGTTCCGAGGACCCTGTCAAGGAAGCGAGCTTGGCGTCCGGGGCGTTTCGGCAATCGATCCCGGCGGCGCGGCAGAGTTCGACGACCTCCTTCCTCGCGGTGGACGGGAGCCGGGGAGAATACCACACCCTCAGGACCGGCTTCGCCGAACGCAGGAGTTCCTCGACCGGGCGTCTGCCCCATACCCATCGCGCGTGCGGTTCCATCCGCAGAAGATGTATTCTGAGGGGCGATGAGCCTCGGCAACGCGATGCAGACGATTCTCGTCGCGGACGACGACCCTGCCGTCCACGCGATCTTCAGGAAGCTCCTGAAACCCCTGGGTGTGCGTCTCGTCTCCTGCCTGGACGGCCCGAGCGCCGAGGTGCGCTCGCTCGAAGAGCGTCCGGACCTGATCTTCCTGGACGTGCTGATGCCCGGTCGCGATGGCACGGAAGTTTGCCGCAACCTGCGAAGCTGGCCCGCCACGGCCACCGTTCCCATCCTCATCCTGTCCGGTCGAGGAAGTCCCCAGGAACGACTTCACGGCCTGGAATCGGGAGCCAACGACTACATCGTGAAGCCTGTCGAGGTGTCCGAAGTCGCCGCCAAGGTGCGGACCTACCTGGAGATATCCCGGTTGCACCGCAAGCTGTTGGAATCCGAACGCCGTCGCGCCGTCACGGGGCTTCTGCGCGGTTTGGCACACCAGTTCAACAACATCCTCTGCGGAATCTCCGGGACCGCCCAGATCCTGGATCTGCGCCTGGAACCAGACGATCCGGCCAAGGATCTGGCGCGGACCATCGTGCAGTACAGCCACCGCGCCGCGACCATCAGCCAGCAGCTTTTGGTTCTGGCGGGAGCCAGGCGGGACAGCGGAGATGCCACCGGCCTGGATCTCCAGGAGGCGGTGCGATCGGCCTGGGAGGCGTCGCTCTCCGGCACGGCGCGCATGCATCGTCTGGACCTGACCGGGAATCTCCCGGAAGGCGCTCGTCTTCGGATGGGAGCGGCCGATCTCCAGGCCTGCCTCTTCCACGTGATGCAGAATTCCGTACGGGCCATGCCCGATGGCGGCGTGGTGGTCCTGGAGGTTTCCAGCACGGACCGGATCACGCACCTCTCCCTGCGCGACACCGGTCGAGGAATGACCGCGTCGGAACTGGAAAACGCCTTGGAGCCCTTCTACCAGAATTGGGATCGACCCGCCGACGCCGGATTGGGACTGCCTTTCGTCCGGGCATTGGTGGAGGAGATCGGAGGCCACTTGGAACTCCAGTCGGTCCCGGGCGAAGGGACCGTCGTGCAGTTGGGAATTCCGATTTTCTGAGAAAAGGTTCCGAAAATCCATCTAGCTTTGCGCTTTCCGAGGTGGGTTCCATGAAGGAAGATGTCTTGCGGGAGTTCGGGTGGTCCGAGATGGACAGGCAGCACCGTTCGTTGGTGGGAGCCATCGAATTCCTGGCGGCGGGACCGCGTCAACGCGCCACCGATCTGGTCGAACTTCGCCGGATCCTGGACGAGATGCGCGGCCATTTCGCCTGGGAGGAATCGGAGATGGAGACTTCGGGCTACCCCGATCTCGCCATCCACCATTCCGACCACCACCGACAGCTCCAGAACCTCCAGGATCTCGCCAAGCTCGTGGATCTGGGTCAACAAAACCTGGATGTCGATTTCTTCAGGGCTTGTCGCGATTGGACCTTTCGGCACATCCGGTCGATGGACGGGAATTTCGTGCTTTACAAACAGGACCGGGATGCCTGGGACCTGCAACGGGAACTGCAGCTCTGGGAATACGCCGCCCACATGGCGACGTTTCCCGACTGATCCGTGATCGGCCCCGGGCGGGCTTGATCGACGACCCATCCAAGCGTCCGGCCCGCGGGGAAGTAATTTGTGCGACGATGCTTCACCGCCGTCGGTTCCGCCCCATTTTTCCGGCCTCCTTTCGGGGGTGTCTTGCCTGTCTGGGCATTCTCGCCGGCGCAGCGAAGTCCGTGGACCTGTCCATGGTGAACTACGCCAACAATTCCGCCGATCTGGAAACGGGAGCCAGGCTTGCAGGCGACGCGGGGGTCAGTTTGGGCTTGCCCGGCGATCCTTCGCACCTGTCCTTGTCTCCCGCCGGACTGGCCGACGTCCAACAGCCGGAAGTCGTGGTGCACCACGGCAGCCTGTACCAGGATCTGTCGCTATCCCAG
>CAYXXL010000356.1:0-3343 GCA_964469025.1 uncultured Fibrobacteria bacterium | reverse complement strand
CGGACAGCACCGTGCCCGGGGGCTGGACGTTTTCGATCCACCCCTACGGCGAGACGCGGCGGTACTTTTTGCGGCTGGACGCCCCGCAGGGCTCGCCGGAACTGGGGGCATCCCGCACGCCCTCGAGCCCGCAGACCTTCTCCTCCGTCTGGCAGCCGGTGTGGGCAGGCTCCCCCAAACAATTGCTTGACATCCCTTGGTTGCCCGAAGACAATACGTCCCGCGACGCCAGCACGGGAACGGGGTGGTTATGGTGGAACGGAGCCAGCTATCCCAACTTGGGTCCGACCCAGCTCGCCTATCCGTCCACCACCAGTCTTCCCGGCCTTTCCTCGGACTCCGGTCTGGTGACCGTCTACACCGCGGCCAATTGCACGCTTTCCTCGGGGAACCTCGGGGGGATGGGCTTCCAAGTGGGAGGCAAGACGTACTCGACGGTTTCCCAGGGTGCCTACACGGCGACGTTTCCTGTCCGCGGTTTGGCGGCTGGCGGGAACCAGTACAGCTTGACGAGCGATTCCGGCTTGCTCGTGTCCGGCTACACGGTGGACTACCAGAGGGACGTGTCCAAGCTGGACAGCGCGGCCTTTCCGGCTCCTTCGCCCGGCGCGGTTTCGGTGCCGGTGGGCGACTCGGGAACCTGCTGGGTCTTGGAGCATGGATCCGCGGTGCGGACGTGCTCGGTGAAGGGCGGCGCACTTCGGGACAGCGCGACGGATCCCGACACCTGGTACGCGGTGTTCGGGTCCAATCCCGGTTCGGTGCCGGTGACGCTGTCACTGGAGGCACCTCCTTCCCAGGCGCATGCGATCCAGGACCCGACGGCGGCGGGCAGCTACGACATGGTGGTGGTTGCACCGGACGCGTTCCTGGACTTGGCGGAGGAATATGCGTCGTGGCGCGGGAATTCGGTGCAGATCCGGCCCATGAAGGTGGGGATCCTGCGGGCCCAGGACGTTTGGGACCTTTGGGGGAGCGGGGTCATGGACCCGGCGGCATTGCGCAACGCGTTGCGGTGGGCCAGTTCGCAGTGGGACGTATCCCATGCTCTCCTTTTTGGCGGGGGCCACGCCGATCCACGCCATGCGGAGGGGCCTTCGGATCCCGTCTACCTCCCGCAGTGGGAAAGTGATGAAATCGCAACGGACGACTATTTCACATGGTTCGACACCACGGGAGCTTACATCCCCAGCTTGGCCTTGGGCAGGGTACCTGCGCGTGCAGTTTCGGAGGGGCGGGCATGGCTGGACAAGGTGGAGCTGTTCGAGGATCCGTCAAAGAACGCATTCGGGACGTGGCGCAATACCGTGCTCCTCGCGGCCGACGACGAATTTCATCCGGTCCAAGGGGAGGGATATCAGGGGTTGGATCCCAACCAGACATTTTCAACAAACACAGAACTCTTGTCGGAGAGCATGGTAGGCGCCCGACCATGGGTACAGATGGAAAAACTGTTCGAACAGGCCTACCCATTCAATTCGACCGGAAGCAAGCCGACGGCCAAGCTGGCGTTGGTGAATCTTCTGAATCAGGGCCTTGTGGGGTTCAATTTCTTTGGACATGGTGCGCCCTACCAGATGACCGACGAGGACCTGATGGACATCCCGACCTTCCAGAACAGCGTGATCAATTCCACGAGCCCGTTCATCTTCTACGCCGGATCCTGTTCGGTGGGGCGGGACGACGAAATCGATTCCCGCGGCCTCTCGGAAATTTTCACCATCTCCGTCGGCAAGGGGAGTGTGGCCGCAGTGGGCGGGATGCGTTCTACCCAGTCCAGCGGGAACACTTCGCTCGCCGTCACTTTTTGGGGAGCCCTTCTGGACACGTCCACCGCGACTCCCCGGACAACCGGCGAATCGCTCCTACGCGCGAAAAACTTCAACGGCGAAGGCGACGACGCCAACCAGCAGCTCTACAACCTGCTGGGGGATCCTGCGATCATCCCCTTCCCTGATCTACTGAAGGTGAGCCTGGATTCGGTCCCCGACAGCCTATCGGCCCTGACCAACGTCACCTTGGCCGGAAACGCCTCGGGTGCCGGGACGGTTTCCCTGCGACTGGACCATCCGCTTCCCGCCGACACGTTCACGGGAACCGATGTCGAGGTCGTCTTCCCGACCCCGCAGCAGTTTCTGAGCCTTTCCACCCCGGTGAGCGCCGGGAAGTACTCGACCTCCATCCTCCTTCCCGCCAAGATCCCCTTCGGAGATTCGGCCCAGTTCAAGGCCTACGCCTGGGATCCCGCCACGCGCCGCGACGGTGGAGCCGTGGCCGCCCCGCGCATCATGGCCGGCGTGGGCAAGGACATCCCGACCACCACCACGGGTCCCGCCCTCTCCATCCGCCCCTGCGATTCCAGTTGGACCGGGGGCGTGGCCTTCGGGAAGCTCGCCCAGATCCCCCTTCCCTTCTGTCTGGAGGTGGACATGCGGGATTCCTTCGGGATCTCCAGCGACCAAGGCCCGGACGAAGGCGTCGTGTTCACCCTGGTGGGCGTGAAGGACCCCTGGCACCCCGACCTGCACCAGGGATCGGACTACCACTCCGCCTACGCCCAGCTGGACCTGGATTCCACGCTGGTGCAGCCGGGGAACACCTACACCTTCCAGGTGTCGGCCCGGGACCTCATGGGCAACCTCTCCAAGGCCACCTTGCAGATCCAGCCCCAGGCGCACGGACAATACGCCCTGTACGAGGTGTTCAACAGTCCCAATCCGGTGCGGGACGGTGGCGGCACCACGTTCTACTTCAAGCTGTCCAGCGAGCTGGACACCGCGTTGGGCAGCGAGGGCGCCGATACGCGGATCCAGTCGTCCATCCGCATCCACACGATTTCCGGCAAGCTGGTGCGGATCCTGCGGACGGAGCTTTCGCAGGCGACGCAGCCGCGTCCCCGGGCCACCTGGGACCTGCGGGATTCGTTCGGGCGTCCGGTGGCCAACGGCCTGTACCCGTACGCGGTGACCCTGCGCATCCCCGATGCCACGGGAACAACGACCCAGGACCTGGTCAAACGCGGGATCGTGGCCGTCGCGAGGTGAGGGGAGACCGGGGGAGGCACCTTGATCCGCGGATCGCCGACGACGATCAGAAAACATTCGGCGTGACATCCCTTCACTGGCCTCCTCGCACGCTTTCCAGACGTGCACCTTCGGGCCATTCGTAAAAAAACCCCGGCATCCTGTGATACCGGGGTTTCTTCAAGCGGAGAGAGAGAGATTCGAACTCTCGGAGGGACCGCCCCTCGCACGCTTTCCAGACGTGCACCTTCGGGCCATTCGTAAAAAAAAAACCCCGGCATCCTGTGATACCGGGGTTTCTTCAAGCGGAGAGAGAGAGA
>CAYXXL010000355.1:0-3369 GCA_964469025.1 uncultured Fibrobacteria bacterium | reverse complement strand
TGCCGCGCTTGAGGTCCATGGGATTGGCTCCGGCGGTCACGTTGCGCAGGCCTTCGCGGACGATGGCCTGGGCCAGGACCGTGGCGGTGGTGGTGCCGTCGCCGGCGACGTCGGAGGTCTTGGAAGCGACTTCCTTCACCATCTGGGCGCCCATGTTCTCGTAGGCGTCTTCCAGTTCCACTTCCTTGGCGACGGACACGCCGTCCTTGGTGATGGTGGGCGAGCCGAAGGACTTGGCCAGCACCACGTTGCGGCCCTTGGGACCGAGGGTCACCTTGACCGCGTCGGCGAGCTTGTCGACGCCGCGCTTGAGGGCTTCACGGGCATCCTGATTGAAGGCGAGTTGCTTTGCAGCCATTGAGATTCTCCTTGAGACGATTGGAAAGGTTCGGTTTGCGAAGGTCTGTTTAGATCTTGGCCAGGACGTCGGACTCGCGCAGGATCAGGAGATCCTTGCCGTCCACGGTCACCTCGGTGCCGGCGTACTTGCCGTAGAGCACCTTGTCGCCGACCTTGAGCTCGAGCTTGATCACGGCGCCCTTGTCGTCCGTCTTGCCCGGGCCGATGGCCACGACCTCGCCCTTCTGGGGCTTTTCCTTGGCATTGTCGGGGATGATGATTCCGCCGGCGGACTTGGTCTCCGGCTCGAGGGGCTTGATCACGACGCGGTCGGCGAGAGGGGAAATCGACATAGAATGAGTCTCCATTGCTGAGGTTGTTTCGCTTTGCTAGCACTCGCACTGGTCGAGTGCTAGCAGTCGGGGGAAGAATATACGGGGGCTTGGGTGGTTAAGTCAAGGGGGGGAGTGACCCGCAACGGGATGGAAATGGGTGGCCTCCGCACCTTTGACCTGGCTCTCCGTGTCCCTGGCGCGAACAACGAGTTCAGATTTTTGGGTGAAAAACGGTATATTAATAACGTGAAATTTGAGTTCGATCCCGACAAGAGTCTGGCGAATCTGGAAAAGCACGGATTGGATTTCCGTCGAGCCCAGTTGCTTTGGCAAGATCCGATGCGTCTTGAGGTTCGCGCTCGAACCGAAGGGACCGAAGAGCGATGGGCGTTGATCGCAAGCGTGCAGGATAAACTCTGGACGGCCGTATGGACTTGGCGAGGGGACGTGATCCGCATCATTTCGGTGCGAAGAGCGCGCAAGGAAGAGGAGGTGCTGTATGGATAGGAAGAAGACCTCGATTTCCACGAAGGACTTCGATGCCTTGGTGGAGTCGGGGCAAGAGCTGGTCTCGCACCTGGATCTTTCCACGGCTCGCCGCCCTGGATTGCAGATCCAGCGTGTGAACGTTGATTTCCCCGTCTGGGAAATCCATGCTCTCGACCATGAGGCAAGCCGGTTGGGGATCACGCGCCAGTCGCTCATCAAGGTCTGGATCGCAGAGAGGTTGGAACGCGTCACGGTGGGCTGATCACCCGGGGAGAGAGGCCTCAGCCCTTTTCTTCGCCTTCCCGGCGTGTGACTTCCACCTTGTCGATGCGCAGACCATCCATGTCCACCACCCGGTAGAGCCAGCCATCGGCCTCGATCTCGTCGCCGGTGGCGGGGATGCGCCCCATGAGGGCCAGAACCAGACCCGCCAGGGTGTCGTAATGCCCTTCGTCCTCCTGGGGAAGGTGGTCCATCCCCAGCTCTTCCTTGAGCTTTTGCACGTCCGTGGACCCGGACACCAGCCACTGTCCGCCCCCCACAGCCACCACATCGGGGTCCAACTCCTCGTCGGTCTCGTCGCGGATCTCCCCCACGATCTCCTCCAGGAGGTCTTCCAAGGTCACCACACCTTCGAAGATGCCGTGCTCGTTGACCACCAAGGCCATGTGCTGGTGGGTGCGGCGCATCAGGGGCAGAAGGGCCATGGCCCGGGTGTTTTCCGGGACAAGCAGCGGATCCCGAACCAGGCTCTCCAGATCGATCTCGCCCCCCAGGCAGGCGCGGAAGAGATCCTTGGCCAGAAGGACCCCTTCGATGTGGTCCAAGTCGCCGCGGTAGGCCGGAAAGCGCGAATACCCGGATTCCATGATCTCGGGGAGCTGCCCCGCGAGATCGTGGTCCAGATCCAGCCCCAGGACTTCGGTGCGGGGCGTGCGGATCTGGCGCACCAGCTTTTCCCCCATGTCGAATACGGAATGGATCATGTCTTCCGCCTGCTCCTGGATCTCGCCGTCCTCGGCGCTCTCGCGCACCATGTGGCGGATGTCCTCCTGGGTCACCGTCTCCTCGGGGATCTTGTCCAGGCGCAACATCCACAGGATGCCTTCCGTGCAACTGGACAGAACCCAGATCGCGGGCCGGGCCACCGCGGCGCAAAACGCCATGGGCCGGCCGAAGAAGCTGGCCAGGGCATCGGCCGACCGCATCCCGATCCGCTTGGGGACCAACTCGCCCAGCAGAAGCTGGAGAAAGGCCACGCCCACCACCACGGTGCCCAACACGGCGAACCGGGTCCAATGCCCGGCCCAGGGCTGGTAGATCAGGGAAAGGGGCTGCTCCAGCTTGTCGCCGGAGAACACAGCGGCCAGGGTTCCCACCAACGTGATCCCCACCTGGGAGGTGGAGAGGAACCGGTTCGGGTGCTCCTGGAGGTCCATGGCGAGCGCCGCCCCGTGGTCGCCTTCGTCGGCGCGGGCCTGGAGTCGGCTTTTGCGCGCGGTGGCGATCGACATCTCCGAGGCGGCGAAGAGAGCGTTCAGGAAGATCAAGACCGCCAGGACCCCGGCGACCGTCAAAAGATCGGACATCTAAGGCCGAAAATGCATTCTCCCGGTCCCGAGGATGTTTCAGGGGTGCGCTCAGCGCACGATGCGGCGCGCTTCCAGGTAGTGGCGTTTCTCTTCCGCGTGGCCCATGGAGAAGGACTTCTTGGGCAGCGGTCCGTTCTCTTGCACCCATTGGAACAGGCGTTCGCGGGCGATCACCGGCGTGAAGAAGACCCCGGCGCCCGCCCCGGCGAGCTTCTTGGTGTCCTCCCAGCCGTGGATGAAGTCGATCCGCGCCGAGGGCCGCGCTTTCTGGAAACGCCCGAACAGGTCGTCCACCCGGGCCGTGGGGAGCTTCTTGCCCTTGGCGTAGGCGAGGACATACCAATTCCGCCCATCGAAGTAGCCCGCCTTGTCCTGTCCTTGGGGCGAGACCAGAAGGCGCGCGAGGTCGTCTTCGCGGATCTGCGTCACCTCCGCGGTGGCCTCGGAAAGCACCGTCTCGGTGAGCTCCGCGACGTCGTCGGTGAACACGGCGCGGTGGATGGGCTCGAAGAACAGCCCCGGCGAATGGATGTTCACGATCTCGGCGAGCGCGAACCGGGCGGGATGGGAGAAGATGGAAGCGTTGCTTTCCCCCGTGACCGCCAGTTCGTTCT
>CAYXXL010000354.1:0-3385 GCA_964469025.1 uncultured Fibrobacteria bacterium | reverse complement strand
GTGGGATGGTTCGCGTGGACGCGGGGGAAGTCGCCCCGGGGATGCTCCCACCACACCGAGACGGGAGCCCGGAGCATCCAGATGCGTTCCAGCAGACGCGAGGGCTCGAGGATCAGCCAGGTGGAGACGATCGATCCCAGGAACACCCCCGGAAGGCTCTCGGGATCCACCCTCCGGCCGAGCTGGTCCAGGAAGATCCCGCCCGAAGGTTGCTGGTGCCAACCCACGACGACGATCCTCATCCCCAGTTCCCGTCCCTCCCTGTGGACGGACTTCATGAAGTCGGTCTCGCGCTCCGAATCGAAGATCAGCTTGCCCTGCTCGTCGCAGCGCGTGACCACCAGCACGGTGCTCCTGGGGACCGCGACCACGGGTGGCGCGAGCGCGAAGCCCCGAGATCGGCGGATCAGGATCCCGGAATGGGCGAGGCTTTCCAGGATGGAGGCGATGCGGGCAGGGGATGTGGAATAGATCTGGGCCAAGGCGCGCGGGGACGGGATGTCCCGGAGCGGGTGGAACACCCCGCAGCGGAGGTCGGAAACCAACCGTTCACGGATCCTGGCCGTGCGGTCCTGGCGATGGGATGGAGGCTGCGGCTCCTCTTTCCGTGCCGTTCCCCAGTAATAGCCCTTCCTTTCGATGGAATGGACGATCCCCCGGCTCCTCAGCCGCTGGAGGGCCTTGTGCACCGTCTGGGGCGATGCGCCGTGGAAACGCGCCAGGGCCCGCACCGACGGGAGCGCCGACTGGTCGGGACCGGCGTGCCGGAGCAGGATTTCGGCGAGATCTCGCACGACTTCGAAAGATAATTTGATACAGTTGATACAGATCGTGATTTTTCGGTGTTCCAATCCCCCGGTCGCGCGAAGGTGCGCGCGGTAACTTCCCTTCGCTGGAAGCCACAAATCCGGAGACGACTGCCACCATGAAAAAAACGACCGCGTTCACTCCGCTTCTTCTCGTGCTGGGCGCCTCCACGGGTGCGCAGACGTTGCCGAGCGGCACCCGACTCGGCGCCACGGGCTTCCTTGTGGGATCGGTGGCGAACGTGGGGAATGCCGACCAGGAAGGCATCGTGAATTGGGGATCCGCTTCCAAGGTCCAAACGGTGATCGAGCGGGAGATGGGATTGATCCAGACCACGGCCTATCCTGCCTGGGAGACCTGGAGCGGCACGGGGATGTCCAACGTGGCCTTCGACCTGACCAACGCGAACCAGTCCATCAATTGGGCCAAGGCGCAGGGCAAGAAGGTGGAGGTCCACCTCCTGGCGGGTTCGCCCACCTACTTCCCGAGTTGGCTCGACGCCGGCACCTGGACGCCGGCCCAGCTGGACACGTTGTTGAACCACTGGATCACCTTCGCCATGACCACCAACGGGAACGCCGCGAAGGTGGACTACTGGAACGTGGTCAACGAAGCCTTCATGTGGAACGGATCGTACTGGGATTCTTCCAGCACCGCGAACAAGTGCCCATGGCAGGAGATGGGCTGGGAAGCGGACAAGTCCGGCCTGACGGGAACTGCCAAGGTTTACTCCCAGCACCCCGCGTACATCCGCCGCGCCTTCCAACTCGCCCGGCAGCACACCACCGCCAAGCTCGAGCTCCGGGACTACTACATCGAATTCTGGGACGGATCCCTCAAGACGCGCGCCTTCTACCAGTTGGTGAAGCATCTCCTGGCTTCCGGCACGCCCCTGGACGCCGTGGGATTCCAGTGCCACTGGCGGACCGATCTCACCTACAACTGGGCCTTGCTCCAGCAGGCGGTGCAGCAATACCGGAAGCTAGGTCTCGAGGTGTACGTCACCGAGACCGACTACGGAGACGCCGACCCCACCGCGGCGGCCACCACGGCCCATCGCACGGCCGCCTGGGACACTCTCCAGGGGAAGGACTACCACGACTTCGTGAAGGCCGCGGTGGGTGGAGGCGCGAACTTGATCTGCCTCTGGGGGGTCGCGGACAACTCGAACCTCTACTGGCGCAAGGGGCAGAGCGCCCTCCTGTTCGACGAGAACTACGCGGCGAAGTACTCCTACTACCAGTTCCGCCAGGGCATCTTGGACGGCTTGGCGACCACTTCCGTCCGGGAAACGGCCGCGCGCGCGGGACAGGTCCCGCGCGCCACGGTGCGCGGAGGCAAGATCCTGGTGGAGGGCTTCGCGGATGGATGGGCCGAAATCTCCGATTTGAAGGGGGCTTGGGTTGCCGTCGTCGACATCGAGGCCGGAAGCGCTTCGATCCCCCGTCTCGCCCGCGGTCTGTACGTCCTGCGTCCGGTTCGCGGTGGCGTGTCGGCGCTCGTCGACGTCGCTCGCTGACCTGCACCCCCGCGCAGGGCGACTGCATCTTCGGTCCGGTGGTCCGGTCGCGGCGGTAGCCGCGACACCGCCTAGAGGCCCGTGAAGATGTGCCAAATTCCGTCATCTGCCGCGACCTCCGCCGTGGCACGGGATGTTCCGACACCGCCCGCGCGGACGATCCCGTGCTTCCTCCGACGCCCGGAAAAACGGAGGGGGACGAATTTTGGATGTTGTCGGTGAACGGTGCGGTGGGAATACGGTCGAGTCGGCGGCAAGCCGAACCAGATCCCTCCCCGCATCGATCCCGCGAAGTCCTTCGCGGGTTCGGGAAAAGCATCCATTCCATCCGACAGCCCTCGGGGTCGAAGGATTGGATTCCGTGCGCCAATTCCGGTGGACGGAGAAGACAGTCGATCTCGGCGGTTGAAGATCCGTGCCGAAAAACGCAAGGAAGAGATAATGAGCAAGACCATGTCCTTCTCGGGACTCGTGTTCATCGTGGTGCTGGCGGTCGGCGCGTGCGCGGTGTTCGCATTCCGAGGCCTGACCCCGGACATCGGGACGACGCTGTCCTACGGCCTGGCCTTCCTGGTCGCCTTCGTCGTCTCGCTTTCCATCAAGGTCGCCGACCAGTGGGAGAAGGCGGTGGTGCTGCGTCTGGGCAAATACCGCGCCCTGGAAGGGCCCGGTCTGTTCTTCATCGTCCCGGTCATCGACGAGATCCCCTACTGGATCGACACCCGCGTCATCACCGCGGCCTTCAAGGCCGAGAAGACCCTGACCAAGGACACGGTTCCGGTCGACGTGGACGCCGTGCTCTTCTGGAAGGTCGTGGATCCGAAGAAGGCGGCGCTGGACGTGGCGGACTACCAGAGCGCAATCAGCTGGGCTTCCCAGACGGCCCTGCGCGACGTCATCGGAAAGACCATGCTGTCCGACATGCTGGAAGGCCGCGACGTCATCAGCAAGCAGCTGCAGAAGATCATCGACGAGCGCACCGAACCGTGGGGCATCAACGTCATCTCGGTCGAAGTGAAGGACGTGCTCATCCCGCAGGCCCTGGAGAACGCCATGTCG
>CAYXXL010000353.1:0-3396 GCA_964469025.1 uncultured Fibrobacteria bacterium | reverse complement strand
CGCACTGCGTGAAAATCTGGGGTCCCAGGTCCGTGAATTCGGCGGGACCACCTTCGGAAAAGGGATCGGCCAGTACTACTTCCCCACTCCGCTGGGGGGGTACATGGCCGTCACAAGTTTGCACATCAACCCCATCCACGGCAAGCCGACCTATCACCACATCGGCATTCCGGCGGATGTGGCCGCGCCCACGGACTCCGCCGCCATCGTTCTCGCCTGGCAAGATGCGATCTCGGGTGCAGCTTCCGCACGGTCCCTGGCCGTCGCGGGTCTCCGTCCGAACTCGCAGGCCTTGGCATGGAACCGCCTGCAATCGAAGCGTCCGACTCCGCCGGAACTGGGCATTCGCAATCCCTACCGGCGCGGTCCTCCGTTCTGACGGATTTTGTCTAGACCACAATCAGATCCAGCGCAGATCCAGGGTGAGAGGTGCCTCGGGCCGCGGCGGACATTCGCGCGGCGTGGTGGTCCCCTGCGTGTGCCCGAACAGCTGGAACCGTTCGAATCTCCGCGATTCCGCCTCGTTGGCGTTCACGGGATGGGTTTCGTAGGCCTTGCCACCGGGATGTTTGACGTGGTACGTCACGCCCGTCACGCTGCGGCGCGCCCATTCGTCGTAGAGTTCGATGGTCAGCGGCGAATGCACCCCAATGGTGGGATGCAGGCACGACGGCGGCTGCCATGCGCGGTAGCGCACGCCCGCGACGAATTCGCCGTCGGTCCCCGTGGGGTGCAGAGGAATCCGCGCTCCGTTGCACAGGACGCTGTGCCGTCCCGGGACGCCCACCTGGACCTTGACCTGGATCCGTTCCACGGAGCTGTCCACGTAGCGGACCGCTCCTCCCCCGCCCTGTTCCTCCCCCAGCACGTGCCAGGGCTCCAGCGCGTGCCGGATCTCCACGTGGGTGTTCTCGTGCACGAACTCCCCGAGCTTGGGGAACCGGAATTCCAGGTGCGGACGGTACCACGCCTTTTCGAAGGGCAACCCCGACTGACAAAGATCGGAAACCACTTCGGAAAGGTCGCCGAAGAGGAAATGCGGCAGTAGCCAACGGTCGTGGAGGATGTTGTTCCAGCGCGCCACGGGCTCCTCCCATGGCTTCTCCCAGAATTTGGCGATGAGGCCGCGGACCAGGAGCTGCTGGGCCAGGCTCATCCGCTCGTGGGGAGGCATCTCGAAGGAACGGAGCTCCAGCAGCCCCAGCCTTCCCGTGGAGGAGTCCGGGGAATAGAGCTTGTCGATGCAGAATTCGGCGCGGTGCGTGTTCCCGGTGGCGTCCACCAGCAGGTTCCGCAGCACGCGGTCCACCAGCCACGGGGGAGTCCTCCCCTCGGACGGAATCTGCCTGAAGGCCAGGTCCAGTTCGTGGATCGCGTCGTTGCGGGCCTCGTCCACCCGGGGAGATTGGCTTGTCGGTCCCACGAACAGACCGGAAAACGCGTACGAAAGCGACGGATGCGCGAGCCAGTACCCCAGCATGGACTTGAGCAGGTCCGGTCGGCGCAGGAAGGGGCTGTCCTCGGGAGTGGACCCGCCCACCACCACGTGGTTGCCCCCGCCGGTTCCCGCGATCCGGCCGTCGACCAGGAACTTCTCCGTTCCCAGCCGGCAGGCGCGCGCCTCCTCGTAGAGGACCGTGGTGTTGTGGACGGATTCCGACCAGGATGCCGCGGGCTGGATGTTGACCTCGATCACGCCCGGATCGGGGGTGACGGCGAAGCTTTGGAGCCTGGGGTCCCTGGGAGCCGCGTAGCCTTCGGTGAGGACGCGCAATCCGGTGGCCCGCGCGGTGTCTTCCAAGGCAGTCATCAGTTCCAGCCAGTGTTCCACATGCTCGAAAGGCGGAAGAAAGAGGCGCAGGATTCCGTCGCGAACTTCGGCGCACAGCGCGGTGCGCACCAGTTCGGAAGGGATCATGCGGTCGCGCACCCGGTCTTCCTGGGCGGCGTCCGGACCTGGACGCCCCCGGCGCTGCACGCGGGGCGGAAGGGCCCCGCGGGGGGCCAGCGGATCGGGAGCCGTGTCCTGCCAACGTTCCCCCGGAACCACCCAGGGCAACGAGTCCAGCGGGAGCCGGTAGCCCATCGGGGAATCTCCCGGGATCAAGTACAACCTCTCGCGGCGCAAGAACCAGTTTCCGGTTTCCCAACCGGTGTCCCCGCGCCGGAGCGGAAGCGCGTACCCGATCACCTCCTGGAGTCCCCTGTCGAAGACGCGGGCCAACCGGGCGCGTTCCTCCGCGTTCTCCAGGTCCGACCCGTGCGGATCGACATTGGTGGGAAGGTTCCTCTCGCGCCACAGCCAGTACCAGGCGTCTTCGTATCCCGGCATGGAGAAGGCCGGATCCACGTCCAAGCGGGCCGCGAGATGGGACAGGAACCGCGCCGCATCCGCGGTGGAGGAGCCATCCGGCTTCTCTTCGTCGGCCCAAAGCCCCGGGTCGGTCCAGACCGGCTCGCCGTCCTTGCGCCAGTGGCAGGAGAGAGCCCATCGGGGAAGGCTTTCGCCGGGATACTGCTTCCCCTGCCCGAAATGGACCATTCCCCCGGGAGCGAACCTGTCCTGGAGACGGCGCAGGAGACGACCCGCCAGAAGACGTTTGGCGGGACCTTGCGCCGCCACGTTCCATTCGTCCCCGCTGTAGTCGTCCACGGACACGAACGTGGGTTCGCCCCCCATGGTCAGCCGGACGTCGCCCTCGCGCAATTTGTCTTCCACCAACCGACCGGCGACGTCGATGGCTCGCCACTCCTCCTCGGAATAGGGTCGGGTGGCCCGCGGCGCTTCGGGAAGCCGTGCGACGGACATGTGGAAATCGAATTCGACTTCGGCTTTCTCCACTCCGCCGGAGATGGGTGCCGCGGACCCCGGCTCCGGAGAGCAGGCCAGCGGAATATGCCCCTCTCCCGCCATGAGACCGGAAGTGGGGTCGAGCCCGATCCATCCCGCCCCGGGAACATAGGCCTCGGCCCAGGCGTGGAGATCGGTGAAGTCCTTTTCCGGTCCGCTCGGGCCATCCAGGTTCTTCCGGTCCGGGGCCAACTGGATCAGGTAGCCGCTGGCGAAACGCGCCGCCACTCCCAGTCTGCGCAGCACCTGGACCAGCAACCAGGCCGAATCGCGGCAGGACCCCGCCGCCTTGGAAAGGGTCTCTTCCGGGGTTTGCACGCCGGGTTCCATGCGGATCAGGTAGCGGATGTCCGCGAAGATCCTGCGGTTGACATCCACCAGGAAGTCCACCGTGCGGACCTTGGTTCGAGGGATCCCGGCCACGAACTTTTCCAGGCGGGGCGTGGAGACGGACTGCCGGAGATAGGGCGCGAGATCCGACGCCGTGGCCGCATCGTACTCGAACGGCCACTGCTCGAACGCCTCTTCCATGAAGAAATCGAACG
>CAYXXL010000352.1:0-3399 GCA_964469025.1 uncultured Fibrobacteria bacterium | reverse complement strand
GGGGTGGCCGCTTTCAACCGAATCGCCCGGCCGCTTTCAACCGAATTTTGCACCACTCCTCGTCGTTCGTGAGGTGCTGGGTGTCCAGGGAGTCGCCTTCCGCGGTCACCCATGTTCCAGTGAAGCAGGGACAGCGACGCGACATGTCCCTGCGCGTACCTGAGGAAGGTCGATTCGAGTCCCTGGTGAAGCATCACAAGGCCGTCGAAGACAGGGTGATCGGAGACGATCTGCCTCCACGAGCAAGGCAGGTGGGGTACCAGCGCGTATCGCTGGACTCCTCTGTGCCACAGGGCGAGTTCGCTTCGCTTCTGATCCTTCGCCAAGAGTCGGGCCAGAAATTGGGCCTGGGCCAGACTTCGGTGGTTGTCCATGCCTTGCGCGGGGCCATGATTCGAGCCGCAGAAGCCATTTCCATCGAGGCCAAGCGGTTGGTTTCCGGTCATGCGGACGATGGATCCGTGTTGCGGAACGAGCCGCACCTGGCATATCTCCCGCTGGGGTTTGTGGGGCATGAACATGCCGACGGCCATCTGATGGGGGTGGCATTGGGGATCCCCAAAGGATTGCCGACCGAGAAGGAAGATATCGTGTATCGCTGCTTGGGGTCCCTTCTGAGCGATTCCTTCGCGATCCGGTTGGTCATGGGCGCCGTGGGGGAGATGATTCTAGAGCACGAGGATCGTCCGTTGCCTCCCTGGGCCCTGCGGACGGGAACCTGGTCCGACTCCTCCCTGCATTGGGCTTCTGTCACGCCCATCGTCTTGGATCGCATGCAAAATCGTCGGCGCTCGGATCCGGAAGGATGGGCCGCGGTGCAAGTGGCCGAAATGTGCGAGCGCCAAGGGCTTCCGCGTCCGGATCAAGTGGTCGTGCGCCCGGTTTCGTTCTTGATCGGCGCTCCGGCTTGCAGGTCCATGCCTCCCCTCAGACGCAAGGACGGAAGTTCCCAGCGCATGGTTCATGCGCACCTGAGTTGGTGCCGGAAGGTGGCAGGTCCCTTGTCGCTCGGTGCAGGACGGTTCAAGGGGTATGGTCTGTGCAAGCCATGCGAATCCTGGGAGGGGCGGACATGCTGACGGCGGAGCGGTTTGGCGAATTCTTCCAGGCGGTCCATGGCTGCGAGCCGTTTCCATGGCAACAACGGTTGCTGGAAACGGTGGTCCGGAACGCGCGATGGCCCTCCACGTTGTCTCTGCCGACGGGAGCCGGGAAAACCGCTGTTCTCGATGTCGCGGTGTTCGCCCTCGCCTGTGGTGCCAAGGTTCCGCGACGCACCCTGCTGGTCGTGGATCGAAGGATCGTCGTCGACGATGCGTACCGGAGAGCCGGGAAAATCCGTCAGCATTTGATCGATGGCGAGGGTCAGATCCTCCGCGAGGTTCGAGATTCCCTTATGCGACTAGGTGGAGCCTCCGCCGTGGAAACGGCTCTGCTTCGCGGCGGCATCTATCGCGAAGACAATTGGGTGCGCGACCCATTGCAGCCGCTGTTGGTCTGCTCGACGGTGGATCAGGTGGGCAGTCGCCTTCTCCACAGAGGGTACGGCGTTTCCCCCCATGCCTGGTCCATCCATGCCGGGCTGCTGGCCAACGATGCCTTGATCGTGCTGGACGAAGCGCACACGAGCGAACCTTTCCGCCAGACCCTGGAATGGATCGAACGCTACCGCAAACTGGCCGAACTGCCACTGGATCTTCCGTTTGGTGTGGTGAGCATGACGGCAACGCCTCGCGCGAATGCCGAGGTGTTCGCTCTGGACGACGACGACAGGTGCCATCCGGTGCTGGCCCGGCGGTTGGGGGCGAGGAAGATCCTCCATCTGGAGGTGGCGCCCAAGCCCAAGGACGATGGACTTGTCGACGCCGTGGTCGAGCGGGTGAAAATGGCGATCGAGACCTCTGCGGTCTCGTCCTCGAAAACGATCCTTGTCGTGCTGAACAGGGTACGGACCGCGCGTGCGGTCGCCACGGAGATCGATGCGCTGCGGACAGGGAGAAAGAATGCACTCCTCATCGAAACGCCCCTCCTCCTGACCGGGCGGTCCCGTAGCCTGGAACGGGACGCCTTGTTGGATGCCGTGCGATTCCGCGTCATGGCAGGGCGCGACCGAGCGCCCAGGGAGGGTGAACTGCCGCTCGTCGTCGTGGCTACACAATGCGTGGAAGTCGGCGCCGACCTCGATGCCGATGTCCTGATTTCCGAGATCTGCCCGATCGACTCGCTGCGCCAACGTCTGGGACGACTCGATAGAATGGGTGAACTGGGTATCTCGGCAGCATATCTTATCGCGCCCCGGGATACGAAAGCGAAGGAAGGCGAAGAGAGTGCGGATCAGGAAAGTTGGAGGCTGGATCCTGTTTATGGCGATCTTTGCGAAAAGGTGTGGAAATTCCTGCGATCCAAGATGGAAGCCATTGGCGGGGAAGTCGATGTCGGAATCGCGGGGTGGGAATCGATCCTTTCGGGAGTTCCGGAAGAGACACTGAAGGGGATGCGGAGTCCCTCCTTGGATGCTCCGGTCATGTTCCCGGCCTACTGCGATCTGTGGGTCCAGACCAGCCCCGAGCCGTCGGTGGTTCCCGATCCCGCGCTCTTCCTTCACGGTCCGCAACGGACCGAGGCGGAGGTACAGATCATCTGGCGGGCGGATCTGGACACGGACCACCCGGAAAGCTGGGCAAGCTGCGTTTCGGCATGTCCTCCCGTTGTGGGCGAAGCGCTGAGGATTCCTCTTGCACAAGCGCGGCAGTGGCTGGAGGGAAAACGCAAGGAGGCGCAGGAGGGGTCGGATCTGGAAGGCGAAGCAGTCACGGAATCCAGCAAGGAATCCCAAGCGGCCATGATGTTCCTGCGTTGGCGGGGAAACGACGATTCCGAGTTCGGAAACGATTCGCGGATGGTTCGTCCTGGGGATACCGTGGTGGTACCCTCGACTCACGGAGGCTGCGACGAGTGGGGGTGGAACCCCGAGGCCAGGAAAGACGGGGGGGTGGAACCGGTCAAGGATCTTGCCGACCAGGCACATCTGGCCGCGTGTCGGACTCCGGTTCTGCGTCTGCATCCCTCCTTGCGTGACCGGTTGCCAGCGAGCTTGCGGAATGTTCCGCTGGAGCATACCGACTCCGTCATCGATGGCATCGAAGAGCTGATCCAAAACGCGTTGGACACCTGCGATGCCGCAGGCTTCGACCCCGCCATTTCGGAACGGGAGAAGGCGCGCCCCGAAGTTCGGGCGGTGGCGGACTCGATCGCCGCACTGGGGAAGGATTGGTGCTGTGAGCCACATCCGTCCGGGATTGGATGGATCCTCACGGGGAGTCGGAGGATGGGCGGGGTCGAATTCGCGGGCGAAGACGACGGGGCCTCTCACCTGGGACGCCGCGTGCCTCTGGCGCA
>CAYXXL010000351.1:0-3430 GCA_964469025.1 uncultured Fibrobacteria bacterium | reverse complement strand
AGGATGGTTCGCTATTGCAGGGCCCAGACGAGGAGCCCGATCCCGAGCGCGAGCCGGTACCAGGCGAAGGGGATGAAGCTCCTGGAGCGCACGTAGCCCAACAGCCACTGGACCACGAAGAAGGCGACCACGGTGGCCACCACGAAGGCCGCTATGGAGTCCGCGGAAGCCAATTCCCGTCCTTCTCCGTGCCGGACGGCCTTGAACAGCTGGTAGCCGCCCGCCGCGAACATGGTGGGAATGCCCAGGAGGAAGGAGAACTCCACAGCGGACGAGCGCGAGACCCCGATCAGGAGACCCGCCATCACGCAGGCCCCGGAACGGGATGTTCCGGGAAAGGCGGCAGCGAGAAGCTGGGCGGCTGCCATGACGATGGCGAGATTCCAGGAAAAGCCGCGCGATGGGCGGTCCCGGATCGCTCGGCGCTCCACCAGCAGGATGACGGGCACGCCCACGAGGGTGGCGATGGCCACCGGCAGGACGGACTCTGGCAATTTGAGGCCCATCTTCTCCAGGGAGAGCCCGCCGATCCCGGTGATCACGAAGGAAAGGAGGATCTGGAAGATTTCCGATCGCACGGCGGGATCCCAGAACTTCAGCACCCAGTTGGCCAATCGATGGCGGAACACCAGAGCCGACGCCAGGATGGGCCCCACCTGCACCAGGACGTTGAAGGCGTCGCTGCGCTGGTCGTGCAGCAACTTCTCCGCGATCAGAAGGTGGCCGGTGGAAGAAACGGGGAGAAATTCGGTGGCGCCTTCCACGACGCCCAGGATGATGCTGTTGAGCATGGAGCCGGGAAGATAGGTTTCCGTCATCATGGAACGGATCCTGGTCCTGGGCGCGAACCCTGCCTGGCAGAGAAACGCCACCTGCACCGGGTTGCGCAAAGGTTCGGTGGTCCGGATGCGACCCGAGGAAGAAGGCGCCGCCGGGAAGGGCTTCAATTGCGCCCTGGCGTTGGGTCGGCTGGGAATCTCTTCCGTACTGGTCTCCGGCGTGGGAACGGATTCGGCGGCCTGGGAGGCCGCCTGCCGCGAGGAGGGGATCGCATTGCGGGGATTCCCGCTCTCGGGGCCCGTACGCCGCGCCACCACGTTGCGGGACCTGGAAACGGACGAGGTCACCGAACTCGTGGAGGAGGGGCCCGCCGCCGCCGAGGGAGCCCAGCGCCTGGTGGAAGAGGCGCTCGGCGCCGACCATGCCTCTCCCGTCTGCTGCTGCGGCACCCTCGCGGCGGGGCTGGACGCCGACCGGATCCTGGCCGTCCTGTCGGAAAGGACGGGAAATGTCACCATCGATTCCGTTCCTCTGGTGCGCGCGGCCATCTCCGGCGTGGCCGTTCCGGGTCGGCTGGTCCTGAAACTCAGCGCAGCGGAGTGGAAGACCGTCTGCGGGCTCCATCCGGAAGCCTCCCTGGCGAAGGTCCGAGCCGTGCTGCCGGGGGCGTTCCTGGTGGCCACCGAAGGGTCGCGCGGATCCCTGGCGGCCCCTCCCGACGGCCCCGTGTTCCGGTTGCCGGCACCGGCCCTTCCCTCCGGTGCGCGGGTCCATCCCATCGGGGCCGGGGATGCCTACACCGCGGGCTTGGCGGCGGCCCTGGCCGGCGGGCACGATTTCCCGGCGGCCTGCCGTTGGGGTGCGGCGGCGGCGCGGGCGTCCTGCCTGAGTCCGCTGCCCTCGCGGCTTTCGCGCGCGGACTTCGAGGAATCGTTGAAGCTGGTGCAACGTGCCTGAACGCGTTCTTTGGGTGGCGGCGACGGGCGCCGAACTCGAGGGGCTTCCGCGGGAGGCGTGGTCTGCGGTGACGGGTTGCGGCCCGGCGGCGGCGGCGGCCGGCCTGGCCCTGGCCCTGGCGACCGCCCGACCGGACCGGATCGTGGGCGTGGGGATCGCCGGCGCCTATCCCTCCTCGCCCTTCCGCCCTCCCCAGGTGGTGCGGGTGGACGAAGACTCCTTCGTGGACCTGGGTGCGGAAACCCCGTCCGGATTCCTCGACCTCTGGTCCCTGGGCGTTCCCGACACCGGAGTGGAAAGACTTTATCTGTCCGACGTCCCCGCTTTCCTCTCGAGCCTTCCGTCCGCCCGCGGCGCCACCTGTTCCACCTGCACGGGCACCCTGTCCACCCAGCGCCTGCGCGAATCCACCGGCGCGCAGGTCGAGACCATGGAAGGCGCTGCCTGGGCCCTGGTCGCGGGTCGCTGCTCCATTCCCTTCCACCAGGTCCGGGCGATCTCCAACACCGCCGGCCCCCGGGACCGCCGTGGTTGGAAGATCCCCGAGGCGCTGTCCGCGCTATCCGCCTTCCTGGAGAGTCTCCCGAAATGAATTTCCGCCTGGCCATCAGTCCCTGTCCCAACGACACGTTCCTGTTCGAAGGTCTGGTGGGCCAACTCGGCACCGGCGGCGGATCCGTGCGGTACCTGGACATCGCCGAGCTCAATGCCCTGAGCGCGAGCCCAGATCCTCCGGACGTGATCAAGGTTTCCTGCGCGAGCGTCCCGTTTTTCCTGCCTCGGTTCCGGATCCTCCGCTGTGGAGGTGCCTTCGCGGACGCCGTGGGGCCGCTGGTCCTCTCCCTTCCCAGTCCCGACGGCGAGGGCGTCGTGCTTCCGGGTTGGCGCACCAGCGCGCACATCCTGTGGCGGCTCTGGTGCGAACGCACCGGTCTCGAAGTGCCGCGAGAGGAGTTCGAAAGGTTCGACCGGATTCCCTCCGCGGTCGCTTCGGGCCGTTTCCGGCGCGGGGTCGTGATCCACGAATCCCGTTTCACCTACCGGGATCTGGGTCTGGTGGAAGAGGTGGACCTGGGCTCGTTCTGGGAAGAAGAGACCCGGACCCCGGTTCCGTTGGGGTGTCTGGTGGTCCGGGCCGACCGCGGCGAGGGGTTCGCCCGCGAGGTCGCGCGGTCCATCGTCGCCTGGGCGGGACAGGCCATGGAGCGGGCGGATCCCGTCACACCCTTCGTCTCCTCGCTCGCCTCCGAGATGGAGCCTTCGGTGCAGAGGATGCACATCCGGACCTATGCGACCCGCAGATCCATCGATTGCGGGGATGGGGGCCTGGCCGCCATGGGGGAACTCTGGGAGATCGCCGAAGGCATTTCTCCGTGGCCGGTCGGTAGAGCACAACGCCAGAAAGCATTGAAGGACGCCGTCGGAGGTCTGGATTGAAATTGGTCTCGGCGTTGGTGTTCGCGGTCCCCGCGCTGGCCCTCTCCGGGGCGCCTTTGCCGGATGTGGACCCCGGCGCGGTCCGGTTCCTCCCCACCTGCCTTTCCATCAGCCCGTTCCGCGCGGTATCCGCCCTCGGGCACGGTTCCCCCAGCCCCGAAGATTTGCGGGACCGGGTGCTCGCGGCCCTGAACAGCCACGGCGATTCCGCCTGGATCGCCCGCACGGCCGGATCCTGCCCCGATGCCATGGCCGT
>CAYXXL010000350.1:0-3441 GCA_964469025.1 uncultured Fibrobacteria bacterium | reverse complement strand
GGTTGAGGCGCAGCACCACACCCCCGAATCTTGTGTCCAAACCGCTGGGGGTCGGCCCCTGAGGCGCCGTCCACACCGTGGATTGGGTCAGGTCGGGATGGATCAGAAGAGTGACTGGGGATTCCTCCGCGGGAACGGGAATCTCTCCGAACCGCACCACGGGATGGGGAACGCCCAAGGTCAGGGTCACCGGCGGCTGGCCCCAGAGGATCGGGGTCCACCATGCCGAGGAGCCCGGTACGTTCCCGGAGGTGTCGGACAGAGCCCCCGTCGGGGCCGCGCTGATGCGCAAGGAGTCGCCGAACTGGAACCCGAAGGTGCTGTCCACGAGGAACGAGGCTTCTTTGCCGTTGTCGGCGAGCCAAGCCGGGGAAATGGGCGTCAATGCATTCCCCAGGCTGTCGACGCTGGGGCGCCCCGTGGAGACCCAAGGGGCCATGGCCGCGTTCGAATGGCTCACCATCTCGGAGAAATGGACCACCACGGTGTCCGGCGTCAGTCCCGTGGCGGAAAATCTGTACTGCGCCAGGGTGGGGATGGGGGTCACCCCGTCCATGACCGGGAATGGAATCAAGGCGGTGTCCGCACCGTGGACGATCACCACCTGGCCGAGGTTCGCGCAACCCGTGGCCGGGCAACTTGTGGCTCCGAACTCGAACGGAGGCAAGCCGATCGTCAATTTCGATCCGGAGACGGGCATGCTCGCCGCATGGGTTTGCAGGATCCCGTTCGTGTCCGGCCAGCTCACCAGGACGGTCTTGAACGCGCTGGCGTCGACCGGAAGCGTCAGACGGAGAAGATCGGCCCTTCCGTCGGCGTTGGAGTCCATGAGCGTGCCGGTGATCGGACCCAGAACGATGTTGACTGGGGTCCAGGTGGCACCTGTCTGCAGGGTGTAGGCGGTCGCGGAGAAGGATCCGGCTTGGACAGGGGCCCATCCGGTGAGCAGGAAGGAGGCCTTGCCCCCTTGCAGGAAGATGCTGGTGACGGATTGTCCGGAGTTGCCCAGGAATTGGAGTCGATTGGTGGATGCGGCCAACGCGATGGAGTCCGAACAGGCCGTGCAGACCGCGCCGGTGCTGGTGAGAAGTTCCACCCGGATGGTCGTCTGCGCACCGACGGGGAGGTTCAATGCGGGGAGCTGGGTGAGGATCCTTCCCGTCGAATCCAGGAACACCAACGTGGGGGCGAGAACGCTCACCGGCCACCGCACAGCGGGAGCCGGAGCGGAATCCGACTGGGCCGTGACCTGCGTGGAATCGACGGGGAGATTGGAAACGACCCAGACTTCGGCTTTGCCGCGGACCAGCGTGACGGAGGTGATCGCGGTGCCGGTGGCGGAGTTCAGGATGCGCAGGTTCGGGTTTCCGACCGTCAGGGCGACGGTATCGCCGCAGGTGGTGCACGCGATGGAGTTCTCGTATGCCTGGAGGAAGACGGGAACGGCCTTGTAGACGTCGGTGACCACGGGCGCGAGGTCGAGGCTCGATCCGTTGGCATCGGTGAATTTCAGGGCGCGGATCATCTGTGGTACCACGAATGGCACGTCCTTGGAACTCGTGGTGCTGCCCTGCTGGTAGATGTGCAGGACGTAGTTGCCCGGTGCCAGTCCGATGATGGCCGCGCTGTCGAGGGCGACCGATCCCAGGTTCGTCGCCACCTTGATCCCGCCGTAGGAGGTGCCGGTGGGCAGAGTGCGACTCCCCGAAAGGCCGGTTCCCGTCAGTGTGAACTGGCCGACTCCGCTGAACCGGGAGGCCGTCGCCACGCAAGCCGAGGCGTCGGACTGGTCCACCCACAAGGAATACAAGTGGTAGGAAACGCCCAGGGCGGAATCCTGGATGGAGAAGTTGGAGGTGGTCCGGAGGTTCATGGACGTGTTGATCAGGATGTCGGAACCCACCGTGTGCCGCTCGCAGAAGAAGAAATCCCACGGATAGGTCTGGCCGGGCGTCAAACCGAGCGTGTCCAGATTCACAGCCCCCGATTCGGCGGCATGCACACCTCCGAGATCGACCTCCAAATGGTTGTTGATGAAGAACCAGACGTCGTCGTCTCCGATGAAATTGAAGGTTTGCCCGGTCTTGTAGTCGAAATTCCCGTGCATCTCCATGCAGAAGCTGAAATTGTGCAGTTTTTTGTCGTTCCCCCGATAGGTGACGTCGAACGGGTTGGGTTTGCCGTTGGGCAAGGTGGTGAAGGTGTCCAGCGGGAAGAAGTAGGGGTTGCTGTAGGTGTAGGTCCCGTTGCTGTCCACGGACATCGGGATGTCGATGCAGGTCGTGGCGCTCTGCGTGTAGGTGGGGTCGGTGGTGAACCAATCGTTGGCCATGCGCAGGGAATCGCCCGGGTTGCAGCCCAAGTCGATCTTGTGTGTGGGGATGGGCTTGCGGTTGGGCCCGAGCACGCTTTGGACGTATCCAGTCCCCGGGCAGTTCGGCCTGTCGTTGAAGCTTGAGTCGGAATTGTTGAAGTCGCGGATGGTGGCACCCAAGTCCACCACCTGCGAGAACGCGGGAACCGCCACCGCCGTCGTGGCGAGCAGAATCGCTGTTGGAAGTCGGAACTTGGACATGCTTCCTCCTGGATCCTGGATTCTCCCGGATGAGAATCCAACGCCAAGGAAGGGAACGGACTCTTCGCCTATTTCCAGACGAATCCATCCATTTTCCCCGCTCCTCCCGGGCGACAAGGTGAAGCTAACCCGATCCGATCGATTGCGCCACACAACCTGAAGATCACCGCCGAATTGTGTTCCCTGCCGTGTACTGAACTCGTGTGCGCACACAAAAAAGGTCCGGCGGGATAAATCCCGCCGGACCCGTGTCCCGATTTTCCTGCCTGTGGGACTCTTTTACTTGCCGGACTTCTTCTTGAGGTCGGCGATCTTGGCGTCGATCTCGGCCTTGCGCGCGTCGAGCCTGGCCTTGAGAAGGGCGCGATCAGCTTCGAGCACCGCGATGCGGGCCTTGATCTTGTCCGCGGTGACCGTGTCCTTGATCTTGGAGATCAGGGAGTCGCGCTTGCCCATGTAGACCTTCTTGAGGGAATCGACCTTGGTGGAATCGTGCTTGCCTTCGCCAAGCTTCCAGCCCTTCGCGGCGGTGTCCAGCTTGCCCTTGAGGGAATCGGGAACGGCCTTGCGGAGGTCGGCGAACAGGGTGGAATCCTTCGCCCTGTCGATGGCGACGATCGAGTCGACCACGACGATGCGGGCTTTGCGGAGGCTGTCCAGCTTGGCGGTGTCCATCTTGGGGCCCGCGGCAAAGGTGAAACCGGCGAGGATTGCGGTTGCGATCAGTATCTTCTTCATGATTCTCTCCTAGGTGGGTGAGTCGGGACTTTTTCCCGATGCCGCTATTGTAAGCGATAGCCGTGCCATCCACCCGTTGCGCTTGAAGATGACGGAAATGCCCTCTTGGCGAAGGCGAATCAACCCAG
>CAYXXL010000349.1:0-3463 GCA_964469025.1 uncultured Fibrobacteria bacterium | reverse complement strand
CGTAGGCCAGGGCTTCCAGCAACTGCATGCCCCAGGCCCGCACGGCCTTCCAAGGCAGTCGGTGGTCCAGGAGGACCTTGTCCAGCGGAGGGCCGTCGAGAAGTTCCATGGCGATGAAGGAGGATCCCTCCCACTCGCCGTATTCGTAGACGGTCACGATGGAGGGGTGGTTGAGCTGGGCGATGGCGCGGGCTTCCCTCTGGAAGCGGCTCTGGTTTTCGCCGTGGTTTTCGCCCAGGCGGCGGACAGCCGACAGGACCTTGACCGCCACGTACCGTTCCAGGGATTCGTCGAAGCCCTTGAGCACCACGCCCATGGCGCCTCGGCCGAGCTCGCCCTGGATCGCGAAGCGGCCGACCCGGGTTCCGGCCTGGGGCGGAGCCATGGATGCCGCGGGACGGGCGACCGGCAGGACCGGATCCGTGACCTGGTCCGCGATGGTGGCGGGTCCCTCCATGGTTTCCACGGATTTGGCGGGACGGGCGGGATGGAAGATGCGGAAGCCGGCAAAACCCAAGGCGGTCCCCAACAACGGAAGGTCCACCGCGGATTGGATGGAAGCGATCCGGTCGATGATGGCCTGCACCACCAGCATCAGCACCAGGACCACGGCGGCGAAGGCCACGATCCCGCGGTCCGGCCCGTGACGGGAGAAGTACCACCAGAGGCCGCCACACCCCGCGAGACCCAGGAAGAGTTCCCAGATCCTCATCAGCGGCGTGGACCGCGGTACGGCGTTTTGCAGGATGTTCTCCACCGCCGTGGCCCAGAGTTCCACTCCCGGATAGCGTTGGGAAACGGGCGAGCGGATGAAGTCCCCGGATTCCGCGTTCACGCCGCCGGGCGCCGTGAGCCCCACCAGCACGATCTTCCCCTGGACCATGTCCGCGTACTTCCGGGGGTGGTCCATCAAGTCGCCCGCGGGAATGGTGGGGATGGTGCCGGAACGGCCCAGGTAGCGCACCGGGGATGTGCCCTGGCGGTCGATGGGGATCTCCGTCTCGCGGATCTGGATCCGTCCCGGCTCCAGGCTGACATCCGCCAGGGTCGCGTTCCCGAAGGCGGCCACCAGGGCGACGGCGAACGAGGGAAGGTACTCCGGTCCCACGCGCAGGGCCTGGACCATGTGTCGACAGATTCCGTCCTGGGCGTCGGCGGGATTGTTGATGAAGCCCGAGGGAAGCGAATGCCTCTGGTAGAGGGTGTCCGAGAAGACGACCTTGTCGCCCCGCCCGATCCCGGAACGCTCCAGAGCGGGCTTGTCCTGCAGGAGCTGGAAGGCGGAGGTCTCGAGGATCGGGGGGAGAGCGGCGGCGGCGGATGCGCTGTCGGAGGCGCCCACGTTCTCCACGAAGAAGGGCAGGAGGATCTTGACGCCGGCGTCGGAGATCTTGCGCAGGCTGGTGTCCAGCTGGAGATCGCCGGACGTCGCGGTTTCCCGGTGGGGGAGGTAGCCGTCGAAGCCCAGCACCTTGGGGTGGAGCGAGGCGATGGCCCGGAAGAGCCGTGCGGTCTGGCCGCGGTCCCACGGCCACGGGCCCACCCTGGAGATCACGTCCTCGTCGATGGCCACCACCACCGCTTGGCCGGAAGGGGTTTGGGACGGGGCGCGACGGGCCAGGAAGTCCTGCCAGACGCGGTTCACGGAGGTCAAGGGCATCCAGGCGCAGGCAAGAAGGATCGCGACGGAGAGCGATGCCAGGATCCGTCCGCGACGGCTCACGCCCGGCACCGGAGATCGGAGGAGCCGGCACGCCCGGCGGTGTTCGGCGGGGTCAATTGCACAGGCTGTCGCGTTCCTGGTTCAGCTTGACCCATTCCGAGTTCGGGTCCGGCTCGAAGTTCGCGACCGGTCCCGCGGCTCCCGACTTCGAAATCTCCATGCGCTGGCCGTCCACGAGGATCTGGATCCACTTGGACACGGGAATCTCCTGGGGGCCGGAAATCTGCGTGGGAGCCAAGCTCCTGCGGGCGGCGGGGATCTGGCCCTGGACACCGACTTTCCCGCGGAAGACGGAGACGGAAGACGTTGAATCGGCGGCCACGGAATTCTCGAAGACGGTCCCGTGCACGCCGGCGATGGCGTTGGGCATCTGCACCTGGAACGCCACCAGGGCTCCCGCCCATTTCTGGACCTTGGTCCATGTCTTCCCGTGCAGCAGGGCGAAACGGGTGAGGAATGCCCGTCGTTCGGTGTCGCTCGGCTTCTGCGGTTCCTGGATGGCGGCGAGCCGCACCTCCGTTTGGGCAGCCAGGCGAAGGACGCTTTGGTTGTCGACGATGATCTCGGCCAAGCCGTCGGGGCCGGTGAGGATGGTGTCGCCCGCGACCAGGAACCGGTTGGCGGACAGGGGCTCGCGCCCGCCCGCGGCGCGGCGGATCTCGCCGGACCCCTGGGCCAGCGTCACCACCGCCTTGCGCGAGGCCATCTGGATGCGCCGCCGGGGATCCATCTCCACGGCCACGGGAGCCTTCTGGTCCTTGCGCAGGTGCAGGATCTGCCCCGCCTGCACGTGGTCCAGGTCGGGGAGCTGGGGATTGTCCTTCCGGATGAGGTCGGCGATGGAGTCGTCGTAGGCCCCGTACCTCTGGAAGGCGATGAAGCTCACGGTCTCGCCCCTGCGGACGGGATGGTCCTCCATGGGTGCCACATCGCCGCAGATCGCGAGGCCCGCCAAGGCGATCAGGATCTGGATGCATTTGCGCGACGGGCCCATTCTCTCTCCTCCCGACCGTGCCCGGAACGGGTCCGACCAAGGCTGGAGGCAAATGGTAATCATCTCTTCGCCTCGATCTCCGCCTTCGCGAACGCGATGAAATCGGGCACCGACTTCGCGCCCAGGTCGCCCGCGCCGCGTTGGCGCACGGAGACGGAATTCGTTGTGGCTTCCTTCTCGCCCACCACCAGGATGAAGGGAGTGCGCCTGCTTTCCGCCTCGCGGATCTTGTAGCCCAGCTTCTGGTTCTGCTCGTCGATGGAAACGCGCAGGCCGGCGGCCCTGAGCTCGGCGGCCACCGAGCGCGCGGCATCCAGGAACTTCTCGGAGACGGGAAGGAGGGTCGCCTGGGTGGGCGAGAGCCAGGCCGGGAAGGCGCCCGCGTAGTTTTCCACAAGGATGCCCACGAAGCGCTCCAGCGACCCCAGGATGGCGCGGTGGAGCATGATGGGCACGTGGCGCGCTCCGTCCTCGCCCACGTACTCCGCGCCCAGGCGCTCGGGGAGGTTGGGGTCCACCTGGATGGTCCCGCACTGCCAATGGCGCCCGATGCTGTCCTTGAGGGTGAATTCCAGCTTGGGGCCGTAGAAGGCGCCTTCGCCGGGATTGAGTTCGGTGACCAGGCCCGCGAGGGTGCAGGCCTCGGCCAGGGCCTTCTCCACGCGGTCCCAGCTCTCGTCGGAGCCCACGCGCTTTTCGGGACGGTTGCTGAACTTCACGATGATCTCGTGGAACCCGAAGTCGGC
>CAYXXL010000348.1:1314-3468 GCA_964469025.1 uncultured Fibrobacteria bacterium | reverse complement strand
CGGATTCCGTCTCCTGGAAGGCGATGGGAGATTCCGGCGCCTTCCAGCTGACCATTGTGAACGACACCACATTCCATGTCCAGGCCACCTTGCCCAAGCCCCTGGGTTCCGATACTCTGACACTTTCCGCCTGGACCCTGACTCTTCGCACCACCGAGGCACTCTTCCAGGCCGATGCCGAGGGTACCCTCCACCTTCTCTCCTCGACCAGGGACAGCCTGTCCATCCGGCTGCTCCAGGCCTTCGACAGCCTGCGCGGCAAGTCTCCGACCACTTGGGGGTCCTCCTCCGATCCCAAGGCCGCGCAGATCCTCTCCTTGGAAAAGGCCTACGCCACCCTGTTGTTGTCCCGCGATGCGACCGTGCTTGGATTTCCCGCGACCCACCCGGTCGGCCTCGATTCCCTGGCCGTGGTGGACCAGCTCCTCTTCCTGGCAGTCCAGGACGGCTACACCTACCACACCCTGGACTCCCTCGTCCCGCTGGACTCCACCAAGCTTCGCACCGAGGTGCGGGTCTTGGCCGTGGCCAAAAAGCTGGACAGCAACGCCATCTTCCCGCCGCCGCCCTTTGTGCCCAACCATGCCCCTACCTTTGCCGGGGCCCTGTCCATTTCACGGACCTTCGACACTACAATCCAGACCATCCCCAACTGGATCACGGCCATCTCGCCGGGTCTGGCGAACGAATCGAGCCAGAGCATCCACTTCGAGGTGGTCACCGACTCGGGGGCCAGCTATTTCTCCTTGCTCCCGTCGGTGGACAGCGCCGGGACATTGCGCTACCAGGCGAAGTCGGTGGGGCGCGGCGTGTTCCGGGTGCGGGCCCACGACAACGGCGATTCCACGGGGACCAATGTCAACATCTCCGGCTGGACCAGCTTCGCCATCCAGCTCTTCTCGCGGCCGGTGCTGATCGCGACCGGCCCCAGCGACACCGTGCGGTTGGTGGAGGATTCAGCCACGTCGGTTTCCTTCACGGTCCAGAACTTCGTGGGATCGTCTCTGGCCGTGAAGTTCTCGCCCGTGGACACCACCCTGATCTCGGCACAGACTTGGAAGCTGGTCCCCGACGCCAACGGCAAGGTGTCCATCTCCTTGCAAGGGAAGCAGAATGTCTTTGGCGGCCCACTCACCACGATCGTGACGCTCACGGATTCGCTGGATGTGGTGAATCTGATCGTGCCCATCACCATTTCCGAGCGCAACCACCCGCCCTCCTTCGGAGGAGCGCCAAATCTGGTGGTCACGACCAGCGCTGCGCAGCGCACCTTCCCCGGATGGATCGATTCCATCGCGGCGGGTCCCGCCAGCGAATCCTACCAGAAGGTGTCGTTCCAGGTGCAGGTGCCGAGCGGATCGTCCCTGTTCGCCAAGACCCCTTCGGTGGATTCCACTGGAACGCTCTCCTTTGCCGGAAACGTGAATTCATCGGGATTGGCGCAGATCCAGATCCGGGCCGTGGACAACGACTCGGTAGACCCGGGAAACCGCTACTCCGCGTGGAAGGCAAGCTCCATCTACTTCAACCAGCCGCCCACCCTGATCCTTCCCACCCACGCCCTCTCCACCTGGGAGAACCAGCCGGTCTCGGCAGGTCTGATGACAGTTTCCGACTCCGAAACCTCGCAGACCAATCTGAAATTGACTTGGGGGGTTATTGGCGACACGATTTTGCCGCACGACAGCGTGATCGCCAACTTCTCAGGGAGTACTTCGCCGAGCCTGATCTTGCATCCCTTGGCAGATCGCTGGGGGAGTGCCAAAGTGGTCTTCACGGTGACCGACAGCTTTGGCGCTTCGGTGACGGACAGCTTGACCCTCACTGTGAATCCCATCAACCATGCGCCCACGATTGGCGTGAAATCTCCGCATTTCGTGTACAGCTACAAAGGAGAGCAATCGCAAACGTTGGCCACAATGATCTGGGATAGCGTAATTGTCGGCCAGAAGGGATCCCTAGAAATCCGAGGAGGGGGCGCCAATTTGGTGAGCCTTCGGGTGGACTCCAGCGGAGCGCTCTTCGCTGCTCCAAAAGTCGATACTCACCTCACCATCAAATTCCAGATCCGGGCTCGCGACAACGGCGGCACGCTCCATGGCGGCGTGGATACGTCGAATTGGTCCGATTCAATTTCACTTGAGATCGTGGATA
>CAYXXL010000348.1:0-1304 GCA_964469025.1 uncultured Fibrobacteria bacterium | reverse complement strand
GCAGGATGCACAGGGCAACGACTACCGGGTGAAGGTGATGGGCGGTCAAACTTGGATGGCCCAGAACGTTCGCACATCGGTGAATTCCGCCTTTTGCGGAGGTGATTGCCAAACCTATGGTCGCCTCTACTTGTGGAACCAAGTCATGAGTTTAGACGGAATCTGCAATACGACCAACTGTACCAGCCAGATCCAGCCCCAGCATCAAGGCATCTGTCCGACCGGCTGGCATGTGCCGCGAACCGGGGAATGGAGCAGCCTGGCCATCTGGGCTGGAAATGGCGATTCGACGCTGGGCATCAATCGACTGAAATCCGGAGGATCCATCTGGTCGTTCAGCTCCACTCCGAACGGCGGTTCAAGCTGCGGCTATACCGCAGTTCCCGGTTACTTCGGCTTCGACCTCTATCCATCGACTGGCCTGGGGACAATACAGACTGTCGGAGGAGGCATGACTGTGACCATCTGCGCTCCCTCGGCGGAATACTGGGCGATCTCCCAAAACAATCGGAACGGAGCCTTGAGCTTGGGGTATGGCACCTACGCGGGCGTGGTGGACAGTGTCAACAGTGACGCACTCGGCCAGTTTCGCTGCGTGAAAAATTCTTCCGAGCGATCGTACTACGGAGTAGCTCCGTAGTACGATCGTACTTCGCGACAAAGACGGATTCCGTAACGACGACCACCAGTACGGCGGGATCGCCAACGGCGAGTTCGTCGTGGGCGACATGAACACCTTCGGCACCGTCTATCTGGGCACTGCGGGCCGTGGCATCGCCGCCAGATTCCCGTCCAGCGCGAGCGCCTCGATCCGTGGTCGAAGCGCTGCCAAGGTCTCCAGCCTGGGAACGGCGCAATTGAAAGGCGACCTGCTGCAGTTGCAGGTGACCGGCGACCCCTTGGTGGTGCGGATCTACGCGGTGGACGGTCGGCTGGGACAACGCATGGAGTTCAGCCATTCGACCAGCATCCCGCTGTCCTCCCTTCTGCCCCAACACGGGCTGTACGTGCTGGATGTCCGCAGCGGAACCACCTCCGTGCTGACGAGCAAGGTGGACAGAGTACGCTGAAGACGGATGCCCAGCGGCCCCAATAGTCAGGAGTAATGGATCCTCTTATATTTTAGGCATGACCCAAACCTCGCCTCCGTCTCGACGGTCCCTGGGATTCTGCCTGGGGGCCTCATCCATCCAGGCCGCGGAACTGTTGGAGATCCCCGGCAGACCCGTCGAGGTCGTCCGAACCCAGGTCCTGGTGCACGAGGGAGACCCGGTGGAATTGACGGGACGCATCGCCGAGGTGCC
>CAYXXL010000347.1:0-3477 GCA_964469025.1 uncultured Fibrobacteria bacterium | reverse complement strand
GGCGCTGGGGGGTGGTCATGCTTTCCACCTTGACCCTGGGTGGTCTCTGCACCTCGCTGTGGTCGCTCTCCCGGACCGTTCCCCCGGAAGTCCGGGCGTTCCTTCGGACCTGGACGGGGATCGTCGCCTTGGTCGCATCCCCAGCGCTGGCCCTGGCGGGAGCGATGGCCCTGGGCGCGCAGACCGAATCGGTGCGAGCGGCACTGGGCGCTTCCCTGACGGTCCACCGGCTCTTGCTCGGGTGGCTTTCGGCCCTCTCCCTCTCCGCCCTCTGCGGACTGCTCCTGTTCCTGTTCCGGGGATCGCGTTCCTGGATCCTGCCCGTGGTCTCCACTCTACCCGCCCTCGGGGTCCTGGCCTGCTTCGTGGTGGTCCGCGACCAGGTGCGCGACATCTCCCTGTCCGAATCCGGCTTCGATGTCTGGAAAAGCGCCGTGCACACCAATTGGGCGGTGGTCGCCGTCTTCGCCGCGGCACTTGTCGCGGGACTCGCCACCCTGGCCTGGGTCGCCAGCGTGATGCGCCTGGCCGCCGCGGAGACAAAAAATGTCTGAAGAGAAGCCCCCCTCCGACCTATCTGCCGCCGATCCCGAGCGCCGCAACCTACTGAAGTTCGCCGCCGCCGGTGTGCTGGGCGCCGCCTACGCGGGACTGGTGGGCTACCCCGTGTACCGGTATCTGGCCTCGCCCGTGGAAAAGGCCGCCGCCGAGGGCCAGGTCAAGCAGGTCGTGCTGGACGACGCACTGAAGACGCCCAAAAACTCCGCCCTGATGTTCAAGTTCGGGCAGAATCCGGCCATGCTCATCCACCACGACGACGACACCTGGACGGCACTGTCCGCCGTGTGCACCCACCTGGGCTGCACGGTGGGCTACCAGCCCGACAGGAAGATCATCTACTGCCCCTGCCACGGCGGAACCTACGATCCCAACAGCGGGGCCAACCTGGGAGGCCCGCCGCCCAAGCCCCTGACCGAATACAAGACGCAGATCGCCGATGGCAAGATGGTGGTGAGCCGTGCGTAGTCCCCTCGCCCGCTGGCTGGACGAGAGACTCGGATACTCCGCCATCCTGGAGCTGGCCACGCACAAGCGGGTGCCCGAGCACAAGTACTCCTTCTGGTACTACTGGGGCGGGATCACCCTGTTCTTCTTCACGGTGATGTGCTTCACGGGGGTCCTGCTCCTCCTGTACTACCGGCCCGGCGACGAAGCCTACCAGTCGGTGCGCTCCATCACCTACGACATCCAGTTCGGATGGCTCATCCGCTCCACCCATTCGTGGTCGGCGAACCTCATGATCGGTTCCGCCTTCGTCCACATGTTCTCCACGTATTTCCTCAAGGCCTACCGCCGACCCCGCGAGTTCCTGTGGTTCTCGGGGATCGTCCTCCTGCTTTTGGCGATGGTCTTCGGATTCTCCGGCTACCTGCTGCCCATGGACGACCTGTCCTACTTCGCCACCAAGGTGGGACTTGGCATTCCCGCCGTGATTCCCGTGGTCGGCCCCTGGTTCTCGAACCTGGTCCGGGGCGGGCCGGACATCAGCGGCTTCACGGTCTCCCGGTTCTTCGCCCTGCACGTCGTGGTGCTTCCCGCTCTGTTCATCCCGGTGCTCCTCCTGCACCTGGGACTGATCCAGAAACACGGGATGTCGTCGCCCCAGTCGGAACTGGACAAGCCCGAAAGCAAGCGCAAGACCATTCCCTTCTTCCCCAATTTCGCCATGAAGGACCTGGCCGTCTGGCTCATCGCCCTGAACGTGCTGGCGTTCTGCGCCGCAGTGTTCCCGTGGCCACTGGGCCCGGCGGCAGACGCCTTGAAGCCGGCACCCATGGACATCCACCCGGAGTGGTATTTCATGAGCAGCTTCGAGGTGCTCAAGCTCTTCGGCAAGTGGATCCCCGGCGAATTCGGCGAGTTCGCGGGCCTCGGGCTCTTCAACCTGGGTCTCGTGCTGTGGGTGCTGGTCCCGTTCTTCGACCCCGAACGCCGCGCGGGCGCCTGGGCGCGCCGGGCCACCTGGTTCGGCCTTGTCGTCGTGGGCATCCTTCTTTTCACCACCATCTGGGGCTACGCGGTTCTGCCCGCGGCCCGGTAAAGGGGAATGTCGCCGTGAACTATCCCGTTTGGGACGTGCCGTTCCTGGGTTCTGGTTGGGTCATCGGGATCATCGCGATCATCCACGTCCTCATATCGCATTTCGCGGTGGGCGGCGGCCTCTTCCTGCCCATGGCCGAGGCCAAGGCCATTCGCGAAGGTCGCCGCGACTGGTTTCCCCAGCTGGAGGCGTTCTCCAAGTTCTTCCTGGTGCTCACCGGCGTCTTCGGAGCGATGACGGGGGTGGGCATCTGGTTCGCCATCGGACTCGCCAGTCCCGAGGGCACCAGCACCCTGATCCACAACTTCGTGTTCGCCTGGGCCATCGAGTGGGTGGTGTTCCTGGTGGAGCTGACCTTGGCGGCGGCCTACTACTACACCTGGAACCGCATCCCCGACAAGATCCACCTCCGGCTGGGCTGGGCCTATGCGGGTACATCGTGGCTCACGCTGGTGATCATCAACGGCATCCTCACCTTCCAGTTGACGCCCGGCGCCTGGCTCCAGTTCGCAGGGTCCGGAAACGAGCCCTTCCACTTCTTCCAGGCACTGCTCAACCCCGGATACTTCCCGAGTTTGGGCCTTCGGACTCTCGCCTGCACGTCCCTTGCCGGAATCTGGGCCATGGTGTTCTTCTCCGGAATGGACGGAGACACGGAGGGTCCGCTCAAGGAGAAGCTGGTGCGTTGGTCGGCGCGATGGGTGGTCCCAGCCTACGTCCTCATGCCCGTGTTCTTCGTGTGGTACCTGTTCACGGTCCCCGAGAGCCACCGGGCCCTGATGAGCCTGGGCATCTCCACCATCGGTGCGGGCGCCTTCACCATGGTGACGCGCATGTCCCTGGTCACGGTGATGACCTCGGCGACCATGGCGGGGGTGGTGTTCTTCTTCGCCTGGCTTTCCCCGCGCACCCTCTCGCGCAGCCAGGCCCTCGGGGTGCTCTTCCTGGCCTTGATGGCCACGGGCTCCACCGAGAGCGTCCGGGAGTTCCTGCGCAAGCCCTTCGTGGTCAACGGGTATCTGTATTCCAACGGAGTGCACATCAAGGACGTGGACCGGCTCAACGCCGAAGGGTATCTCGCCTCCTCCCCGTGGGTGTCGGCGACCGCCGTCGCCACCGCTTCGACCCTGCCCACGCCGGAATTGGGGAAGCGCATGTTCGAAGGACAGTGCCTGGCGTGCCACACGCTGGATGGATACCGGTCCCTGCGCCGCCTCTTGGCGGACCGCGACGGCAAGGCCATCGGGAACATCCTGACCATGCTCCACGACCACAAGCCCGACTCGCCCTATTCGAAGTTCATGCCTCCGCTGGTGGGCACTCCCGTGGAGATCGAGGCGTTGCGCCAATACCTGGACCGCGCCGTGAACGGGAAG
>CAYXXL010000346.1:0-3485 GCA_964469025.1 uncultured Fibrobacteria bacterium | reverse complement strand
ATAGAACCGGCGCACCGACGAAGACCGCATTACCACCGGATACGGTCCAGGGGATCAATCCACCCGAGGAACGGCCGGCCCACAATTTGTAGGAAACAGCGGTGTCCAGGAGAACCAGCGTCCCCTTGCCATTTGCATTCAGGAAATCCACGGCTGCCGAGGCATCTCCGCGAGCAACGGTCACTCCGCGCGAGGCGATGGTCTGCGCCAAGGCCGAACCCAAGGAGTCCGCTGTTAGACCGGACCAGACGAAGACGCGAGGTACCCTGTGGAGCAGGAAGGACGTGGAATAGGTCGTGTCCGGTGGAGAGGCTCCAGCGTCAGCCCAGATCTTGATCTGGGTCGTGGCCTCGGGCAAGGCTTTTCCATTCAAGGTTCCATCCCACGTCCAGGAGAAGTTGCCCATGGATAGAGGCAAGGTGTCCTGGTGCAGCAACAGCCCTCCTTGTGAAATCTGACGGATCAGGCTTCCACTCCGGTCTGTTTGTCCGGTCACAACCCATTGAGCCATCCGACTGGGGTGCGGCTCCAACACGGTCGCAGGCCATCCCACCCAAAGGGTGTCTTGAGGCCTGGAAACCAAGGAGGACAAATGTGGAATCCGCTGCTGGATCCAGAGGTCCTGGCAGTTCGAATGCGTGGATCCCAAAAGCCCTGTCCCCTGAACGCAAACCTGGTAATGCCCACCCGAGAGGGTATCCGTGCGCAACGACTTTTCGAAAGAAACATCACCGTTGGCAGTACCGGAGGTCGTGCCCTTCCCGATGGAGTCCTGTTGGATCACCAAGCTCCAGGCGGACAGTCCATGCCCAGTGACTTCGGCGGAAACGCGATCTCCCACGTAGATGGGGCCTGGTTCCACCAGCGACAAGGCGATGCTCGAATTCTCCGAATCGACGGTGAACAAGGACGAACGGGTCAAGTGGAAGGATCCAGCCTGCGCGGCGATCTGAGCCTGCCAGGTTCCGACTGCGCCCCAGTTTGTACCCACCTTGGCGTTCCACATCGCTCGAAGAGAATCCGTCCCGACGGAAGGGCTGGAAATGCTTTGCCAAATGGAATCGGCCGCCCCCGCCTGGCGATCCAGGACGCGTCGTACCCGGACTGTCCAACTGGAAGTTGAAGGCCAGCCGGTCTCGGCCGCCGATACTTCGACCGCCGCTGCTTCCTGGGGCACTTCAACAGGATTGGGTACCTGAACCGGTCCGAGATATGGAACTGCGGTGTCCACTCCCCAGACCGCCAGGTTCAAGCTCGAGTCCCCGCTGGTGGACCCGTCAGTTCTCACCACCTCCACCAAGGCCTGATACAAGCCCTTCAATGCGGGTGTTCCCTGGTTGCAGACCGGCCAGCTCAACGTATCCTGCCCGGCGTTGACCTGGGAGAGAAGAAGAGCCACCTGCGCTCCGGCACCATTGACGACTCTGGCCCTGGCCACACCGGCTCGATTGGATCCAAAGACCAGTCGAACCGTATCTGTGCAGACAGAATGGACAAGTTCCGGAACAGCGGTCACGGCACCGAAGGTGGGGTTGAGCGAAGTGTCGGAAATCGCCACGGCGCTCCAGGAGATGGATCCATCGAATCGCGCGAAGGCGTACGATTGGCCACGCCCGAGAATCTGGGACCATGCGGAAGGAATCGATCCCAACGTCGTATCCACTTGCCCGTGGGTCAACGGGAGAACGATGTCCCCTGGAGCGAACCGCGTCGAGTCCACTGTGGGGACTGCGGACAACCGAACGTGGATCGTCTGGGGATTGGCCCCCAGCGCCATCGCCTGGAGAGCATCCAGGGACAGGCTGAGACCGGAGCCGGAGCGACTCGCAAATGCCCACCGTGGAGCAAAATTCTTCGATGGATCCTTGTACAGTACAGCGGCCACCGAGAAGTGGTAAATCAAACCGGTTAGAACCGCTTGGGTTGCATCCACGTTAATCTGCGTCTTCGAGGTGTTTGTGTCTCCAGACATTGAAAACACGGTGGGAGTCACCTGGAATGTCCCGTTGTCGGAAATCTCCCAGATGGCGAGTTGTGCGCTCGCCCAGGCAAATGCCGCCCTGACGGTACTGATTCCCACGGTCAAGCTGTCTTGGGAAAGGGATGTTCCTCCCATCAACGCCAAAATCTCCCTCAAGGTGAGCCTGTACACCAGCGATGCCGGAGGTTGGAACTGGGTTCCGGAAGGTGACATTTGGATCACCGGTCCCAACGGTGTGACACCGTTCAGGGGTAGCGCAGCCAGATCCTTTCCGGCCAACGTGTTGAGCACGATGGGTGTTTGCGAATTGGTGGAGTCCCCCGGCATGGTCAGGGTGGCTCGACCATAGGCATCGGTCACTGTGGCGGAATCGCTCGTCCGAGGCAGGCCGATCACGAAGGGAACCTGGGACCACGTCGCCATGGAATCGGTGCCCGTCGAGTACACCCCTTGGATCTGCAGAAGAGCCGTTCCTTGCAGGCCGGTCACATTCCACCAGGCAAGGTCCTCCGTATCGAGTGGAGTCCAGAAATTGTCACCAACTTTCGCCTTGTGGATACCCACTTTTGAATTGCTGCTGTCGGTTTGGGCGCGGGGCAGGTCGAGCTCCGCGATCTTGCCACCGTTCGTGCCGAACACGCTCCAGTGCTTCAGGAAATAGGTTTGGCCGCTTTGCCAAATCGTGTCGGGAAGGACGCCCTGGAGTCGCACCCATCGCTGGCTGGAGCGGTCGTCGGAGAGCCGCAAGGCGATGGATTGCAAGCCCTGCCCAGTCCCCTGCGCCAAGTCGAGGTTCGGCGTCTGACCATCGGGGTAGTAGATCTCCAGGTTCCACCGCATCGGATTGCCAGTGTTCACCGACAGGAGAAGGTTCGGGTTCAACGATAGGGTATCGCTGCAAGAGGCGCTTCCCGTGCCGTGAAGGCGGACGAACGCGCTGGCGATCCAAGGACGGTAACACGGGACAGATGCGATTGTTTGCGGACTCGCGCCTACGGGTACCAGAGATAGGCCCGATCGCGCCGGATTGAACTCTGCCGCGGGATTGGTGCTCATCGAGTCCAGCAGGTACAACCAACCCTGCTGCGCCGCTAGGATCGGATCCTGTTGGGAACTCCAGGTTTGAAGGGTGTCCGGCACACGGACATAGGCGATGTTCAGGCGCGGATTGCGGACGCTCTGGGAGAGATTCGTGCCCTTCCAGCGGTCGTTCCAGGAAAGCGTCGTGTCGCTGGTTGTGTCCAGAGACCACTGGATCCGGCTTTGATCGGCGATCAGCACACCCATGGTGTCGAACGGAGCGATCGCCCACCCTAGGCTCTTCGCCTTCACATAGGAATAGAGGGTGTCCTTGCGGGAAGTGTCGCCCGACATCCCAGTGGCCATCTCGTCGGGAAGACGTTTGAAGAGTCCCCAAACAGGTTGCTGAAGGGAGTCTGCCCAATTCGACGAAAGCGGCCAGTGGATTCGGAGCAAAGCGGCCGGGTCCCCTGGCCGTCTGAGC
>CAYXXL010000345.1:0-3485 GCA_964469025.1 uncultured Fibrobacteria bacterium | reverse complement strand
CGTCATCTTCGCGGGTCTGGCATGGGGCGGAGGGGTTTGGTCGTGGCTTGCGGGACTGGGCTGGGGCGCGGTCTCGGGCGCCACGGAAGGTGCGGAAAAGGCGTTGCTCGCCCAACTCGCACCCGCGGGCGAGCGGGCGTTGTCCTTCGGAGCCTTGGCGCTGGTTTCGGCGGGTGGGGCGATGGCGGGCAGCGGATTGTGCGGACTGGGACTCGAGAACTGGGGAGTTTCGATCTTCCTGGTACCCGCATCCATGATGATTTTCGGATCCATTGCCCTGCCAAAAAAACGTGCGTGAATCCGCGCGTTCCCGAGTTCACCAATGGAAATGCGGAATCAAGGCAAATTCCATGGCCAGGGTTTTTCGCCACCCATCGAATGGACACCTTGGGCTCGTACTCGCGTCGTGTACGTATATTTTCGTGGTCTTCGCCCACTCGCAGGCGAGAATGCGCCCCGCCGAGTAATTTCCCTAGGTAATCAGCCTTTCCCCCTCCGAGGATTGCACGATGTCGACAAGTCCGAAGTCAAACGCCTGGAGAGTCCCCGCAGCGGTGCTGTTCTCTGGAGTGGCCAGTTTCTGTTGGGGAGCGACAAATGTTGACATGAGCCAGTTCACTCCGAGCCCGACCATCATCGGGTACTCGGTCTACCTGACCGACTCGGCTCTCATGCCCAACGCCGGGAATTCTGGCCTCGCCTCGGGCGGAATGTTCGGAGCGGGGAAGTACGCCTACTTCGGAAACCAGATCAACCTGCGCTCCCCCTACATCACCGTGGGCGGCAACCTCACGATGTCGGACAACACGGGACACGTTCCCACCTTGAACGTGGGCGGAAACCTGACCATCGCCGGGAACACCGCCCATTTCGATTCCACATTGCAGGTCCTCGGAGGATTCGCGGCCGGGGGCACCACGATCGCGCTGGGCGGGAACACCTACGTGAAGGGCGCCTTCTCGATGACCGGCAACTCGGACACGGTCTACAAGCTCCTCCAGCTGGGAAATTCCTATGCGGGAAGCGGGTCGCTCAAATTCGCGACCGGATCCAGCACCCTGATGTCCGCCGCCTCGGGCGGTCCGGCCGGCGCGGTCTACGGGGCGGCCTTTCCGGCGACCCTGCCGTACGGCTCGCCGCTGGTCCTTCCGGCCGACACCCTGCCCGGTGCGAACATGTCCCTGGTGACCGGCTATTCCAGACCGGGGACCGGACTGCCGAACATATCCGTGGCCACCAACGGGGCGACGGGACCGGGGGTGACGGACACGTTGCAGTATCTGTCCGGTCAATCGGGAAACGTCGTCCAATCCCCCCAGATCTGGCATTGCAGCACCTCGGGACTGCCTGCCGCGGATTGCCACGGGGATACCCTGCAACCTGGATACTACGGCGACCTGATCATCCAGGGGATCCGGCGCGTGGTGCTGCTGGGGGAAGGCTTCTATTCCTTCGATTCCATCTACGTCAATTCCCAGAGCGCGATCATGGCCGGTCAGCCCACCGGAGGGCGGACGGTCGTGCAGAGCGTGAAGGGGATCGACGGAGAGACCTCGGGCTCGAGCCAGTTCATCGGGCCCGCCAAGGCGCGCGGCGCGCTCGGTCTCGCCCAGTTCGCCGGCGGCACGATGATGGTGATCAGCTCCACCGGCGGGATTTCCATGGGGAGCGACCAACGCGTCTGGGCCACGCTGAGCGCACCGTACGGAACGCTAAAGTTCAACAGCCAGGTCCTCCTTTTCGGGCAGGCCTTCGGCAAGAATCTGACCAGCGCGAACAACCTGGACTTCGGCGCCGGGGCCTTCATCCCCTTTCGGGGACTGGTTCCCACGCTCATCGGTCTCACCAACTTCACCGTGATGTCCAAGACCGACACGGCCTGTCACGACGCCGCGGGGAAGCCCTGCCGCGACACCACGCTCACGGTGTCCATGCCCAACACCACGGCCTACACGGTTGTCTTCCGGTGGCACGTGGTGGAGCGCGTCCCCCTGGAGGTGGGCGACGCCGTGGGCGGGACGAACTTCGAGGTGGACAGCGGTTGGGACACGATACCGCCCCGGGGATTGACGGCGCCCATCACCGTTCGCATCTACAACGATTCGTCCTACGCCCCGCCGGAAAGCCTTTGGGTGATCCTGTCCAACGCCACCGCCGCCGGTTTCGCCAACAAGAGCGGCGTCCTGGACACCACCCTCAAGGCCGACACCGTGGTGGGGGTGATCGTGAACATCAACCAGCCTCCACTGATCCGCATCCAGCGGGTCTCGCCCCGCGATTCGTTCCCGGAAGGGAATTCGGGGACCAGGCCGGAAACCTTCACGGCGACCCTCCTGGATCCCGTCACCGGACTTCCCCTGACCTCCAGGCTCGCCCCGCAGGTCGCGGTGCTGTTCGAATGGGGGACATCCGACGGTACGGCCACGGTGGCGAACAACGACTACGTCCCGGTGTCCGGGCGTTGGGACACCATCGCCGCCAACGCCGTGTCCACGACGATTTCCGTCCAGGTGGTGGGAGACACCGTCTACGAACCGGACGAATGGTTCCTGGTCCACATCGACTCCATGGTGCACGCGAACCGGACCAGCGCGAACGGGCACCAGAGCCAGCTTTCCGACACCGGCTGGATCACCAACGACGACGTCCCACCCGTCTGGATTTCGGGGGACACCGTCCAGCAGCCCGCCACAGGCTCCGTCGAAGCGAGGTTCCCGGTCCATCTGACGGGGCCGAGCAAGGCGGCGACCTCGTTCGTCTGGCGCACGGCCCCCGGCACCGCCGTTCCCGGCCTGAACTACACCGCGGTGGATTCCACGGTGGTGACCCTTCCTCCGGGCACGACCGACACGGCCCTGTACGTGCTGGTCCTGGCCGACTCCCTGGCAGGAGAGGGCGTGCAGACCTTCCAGGTCGTCCTTTCCAACTTGAACGGGCTCACCTTCGGAAACGGCAACGCGACAGGCACCATCCTGCCGGCCCACGGCAACATCTCCCTGGCGCTGGATTCCGTGGGCCGCGTGGTGGAATCCGACACGACGGTCCACTTCCACCTCGGCCTGGACTGGTACCCGGCGGACACCGTCCGGGTGGTGTTCCACACCGTCTCGCTCGGGGCGCATCCGGGCGAACAGTACCGGGACACCTCGGGCGTCCTGCTCTTCCCGCCCGGCAAGAGACTGGATTCCATCCCGGTGCGGATCTTCCAGGACACGGTGTGGGAGCCGGACCTCTCCTTCGAACTCCGCCTGGATTCGGTGGTCTCCGGCATCCCCTTGGTGACGGATTCCGTCGGACTGGCCACCCTGACCGACGGAGGCCCGGTTCCCGCGGTCCAGTTCCTCACCCCGGACACCGCTCTCTTCGAGCACAAGGCCGGAACCGTCTCCCTCGAGTTGGGCCTCTCCCGTCCCTCCGGCATCGCCCTCTCCACCCTGGTTCCGGTCCTTCCGGCCAGCACCGCGGCCCTGGGGACCAACTTCTCC
>CAYXXL010000344.1:0-3492 GCA_964469025.1 uncultured Fibrobacteria bacterium | reverse complement strand
TCCTGGAACTGTGGGACGACAAGAACCTGATCCTGAATACCCCCACCGGATCCGGCAAGTCGCTGGTGGCGTCCGGTCTCCATTTCCTGTCGCTGGCGCGCGGTCGGCGATCCGTCTACACTTGTCCCGTAAAGGCGCTGGTCAACGAAAAGTGGATGGCGCTCTGCCGCGAATTCGGACCCGAGAACGTGGGCCTCTCCACGGGAGACGCCACCGTGAACCACGGGGCTCCCATCCTCTGCTGCACCGCCGAGATCCTCTCCAACATGGCCCTTTCCGAAGGCGAGGACTGCCCCGTCGCCGACGTGGTCATGGACGAGTTCCACTACTACTCGGATCGACAGCGCGGCGTGGCCTGGCAGATTCCCCTCCTCACGCTGCCCCGTGCGCGGTTTCTCCTGATGTCCGCGACCCTCGGCGACACGGCGTTCTTCGAGCAGGAATTGACACGTCGCACCGGCAGGTCCACCGCCACGGTCAAGAGCGTCCATCGCCCGGTGCCGCTGGAGTTCGATTGGTCCGACCATCCGCTCCCCAACGCCGTCCAGGGACTCGTGACCCGAGGCAAGTCCCCCGTCTACGTGGTCCATTTCACCCAGGCCGACGCCGCGCGCAACGCCCAGAACTTCACCAGCTTGGACCTTTGCAGCAAGGAAGAGAAAGCGAAGATCGCCCATGCCCTGGAGGGCTTCCGCTTTTCCAGTCCCTACGGCCCGGACCTGAAGCGCTGGCTGAAGCAGGGGATCGGGCTCCACCACGCGGGCCTCCTTCCCAAGTACCGCATCCTGGCCGAAAAACTCGCCCAGCAAGGGCTGCTCAAGATCATCTGCGGAACCGACACCTTGGGCGTGGGCGTGAACGTGCCCATCCGCACCGTGCTGTTCACCCAGCTCTGCAAGTGGAACGGCGACAAGACATCCATCCTCTCTTCGCGCGATTTCCACCAGATCGGCGGCCGCGCGGGCCGCAAGGGCTTCGACGACATCGGGTACGTGGTGGCCCAGGCCCCGGAACACGTCATCGAAAACCTCAAGCTCGCGGCCAAGGCCGGGGAATCGGGCCGCAAGTTCCAGAAGCAGAAGCCTCCGGAAAAAGGCTACGTCCCCTGGGACGAGCAGACCTTCCGCAAGCTGATCGATTCCTCTCCGGAGCCGCTCAAGTCCAGCTTCGCGGTGAGCCACGGGATGCTGCTCAACATCCTCTCCCGGCCCACCGACGGCTGCCAGGCGCTGCGCGACCTGATCCGGGGATGCCACGAAGGGCCAAAGGACAAGATCCGTCACCGCGACCGCGCCTTCCAGCTCTTCCGCCCGCTGGTGGACCGCGGCATCGTGGAGTTCATTCCGCCCCAGGCGCCCGGCATGGCCAAGTTGCGCGTCAAGGCCGACCTGGGCGAGGACTTCTCCATGGACCACGCCTTGGCGCTGTGGCTGTTGGACACCATACCGCTGCTGGATGTCCAATCCCCGGAATACCCGCTGGACCTCCTCACCCTGGTGGAATCCATCCTGGAGGATCCCGACCTCCTCCTGCGCAAGCAGTTGGAGAAGGAGAAGTCCCGCCTGATCGCCCAGTGGAAGGCCGAAGGCGTGGAGTACGACGAACGCATGGCGCGGCTCCAGGAAGTGGAGTACCCGAAGCCCCAGCGCGAATTCGTCTACGGCACCTTCAACGCCTTCGCCGAGAAGCACCCCTGGGTGGGCAACGACAACATCCGCCCCAAATCCATCGCCCGCGAGATGTTCGAGGGCTTCCGGACCTTCTCCGACTACGTCAAGGAATACGAACTGCAGAGGTCGGAAGGACTGCTGCTGCGTCACCTGAACGCCACCTGGCGCGTGCTGGCCCAGACCGTGCCGGATTCCGCCAAGACCGAGGAAGTCCGCGAGATGGAGGAGTACCTGGCCGCCATGCTGCGGCAGGTGGACTCCAGCCTCCTGGAGGAATGGGAGCGCCTGAAGAACCCAGCCTTCGTGGCCGAGGAATCCCAGGAACTGCGCCCGCCCGGCGCGGAGGAGGCCGCCCGCGACATCACCCGCGATCCCAAGGCCTTCCTGGCCATGGTCCGCACCCGGATCTTCTCGTTTTTGGGGTCGTGGAGCGCCGAGGAATTCGAGGAGGCGCTGGATCTCCTGGCTTCGGAACCGGACGAATCCGAACAGGATTGGACAGCCATTCGCCTGCGGGAACGTCGCGAAGCTTTTCGCGAGGCGAACGACCGACCTCGACTGGACGCGGAAGGACGCAACCTGCGCCACACCCATCTGGAGAAGGCCCACGATTCCTGGCGTGTCGAGCAAGCGATCCAGGACCTTTCCGAACACAACGACTGGTCGGCGCTTTTCTCGGTGGACCTTTCCGCCTCCCGGGAACGTGCCGAGCCCGTGATGCGCCTACTGCGACTCGCCCCTCTCTGAGCCGGTCGCAAGGCGTTCGCGGATCAGGGCTCGATTCCCGCGTCCAGCCTCTCCAGGATCTCGCGGGCCAAGGCCACGGCCTGGATCTGGATCTGGAGGTCTCCCCACCACTCCCCGCCTCGGCAAGCATCCAGGAATCGAAGGTGCTCGATCTCCAATGCGTCTCCCCCCGCGATTTCTAGCGCACGTCGCACACCGCCCCTCGGATGCCAGTCCAGGGTGCGCGCGAGCAGGTCGGCCTGCCAGATTCCCTCATCGCAGTCCACTTCCCAAGTCCGTCTCCGCCAAGGCTGGTAGCCGACGACCATCTCGACGGAACGGTTTCCCGCACCGAGCAGGGACCGCACCGAACCGGTGTCGAGTTCACGGGTTTCCATCAGTGCGAGGCTTCCACCCAGGCGCAGGGCGAGATCCAGATCGTGGACAGCCAGATCCAGCACGGCACCCCCCTCCGGAACGGTCTGGGGTGCCGGTCCTTCCCGCACGCAGCGGATCGAGCGCCAACCAGTCACCCGTTCCAGTTCCGAGCGGAGCTTGCGGAACACGGGATGGAATCGTTCGGTCTGTCCCCCGAAGAGGACCCGGCCCGCCATCCTGAATTCCTCGGCAAGTCGGCGAGCCTCCCCGGCGCCTGGACAGATCGGTTTTTCCAGGAGCACGTGGCAGCCCGCGCCAAGGCAGATCCGTGCCACGCTCGCGTGGGCGTCGGGTGGCACGGCCACCACGACAGCCTGCGGCTGGAGCCGATCGAGGGCGCTCGCGAGATCCGGTTCCCAGGAAATCCCGGGCCATCCTGGAGCGTCCGGATCCACCACGCCCACCACGGATACGGAGGCATTGCGGCCCAGTGCGCGCAAGTGCATGGCACCCATCCGGCCAGCCCCCACCAGGAGGAGCCGGGATGGCTGGACGGACGGGGACAAAAATCGCATACTGGGATCGGATCCAGTTCCAAGGAGCCCTGCATGGCCACCAAAGAAGAACCCGGCGCCCACTCCAGTCGCAAGCCCTTCCGCAACTTCGTCTTCGCACCGCGCGTCCAGTGGCCGCAGATCGTGCGCAACGGGATGCTCGT
>CAYXXL010000343.1:0-3496 GCA_964469025.1 uncultured Fibrobacteria bacterium | reverse complement strand
GCCGAGTGGTGCCGCGGCGAGGCGTTGGCGCAGGAGGTGGCGGAGTTGGACGTCGTGCTTTCCATCGAACCTCGGATCCGGATGGGTCGGTTCGACCCCGACAAACTCCGGCAGGTCATGCTCAACCTGGCGCTGAACGCCCTCCAATCGCTCCCCGGGCGCGGCGAAATCCGCTTTTCGGCGCGCCGCGCGCCCGGATTGCTGATCCTGGGAATCCAAGACAACGGCGCGGGAATTCCCCACGAGACCATTACCGAGATTTTTAATCCATTTTTCACCACCAAGGAAACCGGCACTGGACTCGGCCTCGCGATCGTGAGAAAGATCGTGGAGCTTCACGGAGGAAACTTGTTCGTGGAAAGTGCGACTGGCGCCGGCTCCCGATTCGACATCCACCTTCCGCAACCAATCCAGGACTGAATGGCTCGAATCCTGATCGTCGACGACGAAGCCCTGATGCGGGACATGGCCGCCGAGAGCCTGCGCCGTCGGGGCCACGAGGTGGTCCTTGCCCGAAACGCGGCGGAGGGGTTGGAGAAGTTCGACGGAACCTTCGGCCTGGTCCTCTCCGACTACAAGATGCCCGGCGCCACCGGCCTGGAATTCCTCAAGCGGCTGCGCGAACGCGACGCCCAGATCCCGTTCGTGCTCATGACCGCCCACGGCACGGTCCAGGTGGCCGTGGAGGCGATGCGCCATTCCGCTTGGGACTTCCTGGAAAAACCCTTCGACCCAGACGTGCTGGAGCTCACCGTGGAGAGGGCGCTGGAGGTCGACGGGCTGCGGCGGGAGAACCGCCGCCTGCGGCTGGCCCTGGATGACAGATTCCGGATCGTCGGGAATTCCACGTCCCTGGCCGCGGTGCAGAAGCTGATCGCCCAGGTGGCGCCCACGCGCACCACCGTCCTCGTCCAGGGCGAATCGGGAACCGGCAAGGAGCTGGTGGCCCGGGCGATCCACGACTTGTCGCCCCGCGCGGACCGCCCCTTCGTGAAGGTCAACTGCGCGGCGCTGCCCGAATCCCTCTTCGAGAGCGAACTGTTCGGGCACGAGAAGGGCGCCTTCACCGGGGCGCTGCGCAGCCAGCGCGGGAAGTTCGAACTCGCAGACAGCGGCACCCTCCTCCTGGACGAGATCTCCGAGATGCCGTTGTCCATGCAGGCCAAGCTCCTGCGCGTGCTGCAGGAGCGCGAGATCCCGAAGATCGGATCGGAGACCGAAATCCCGGTGGACGTGCGCATCGTCTGCTCCACCAACCGCGACCTGATGTCGGAAGTGGAGGCCGGACGGTTCCGATCGGACCTCTTCTACCGCCTCAACGTGATCCGGATCCAGGTCCCCCCCCTTCGCGACCGCCCGGACGACATCGCCGAACTCGCCTCCTGGTTCCTGCACCGCTACAACGACGAGAACGGGTTCACCGTCGCGGGATTTTCCTCCCAGGCGATGGAGAGGCTCCGCGCCCATTCCTGGCCGGGCAACGTGCGCGAACTGGAAAACGCTGTGCAGCGCGCCGTGGTGCTCACCCAATCCGGCGAGGTTTCGGCCTCCATCCTGGGTCTGGACCAGGCCCCTCTCCGCAAGGCCGCGCACCCATCGGCCGGTCCGGCGGCGCCCCTTCCCGCGGAGCTCGATCCGTCCCAGGCCATTCCCATCTCGGAAATGGAAAAGAGGATGATCTTCGCCGCCCTGGAGCGGCTGGGGAACAACCGCACCCGGGCCGCCGAGCAGTTGGGAATCTCCATCCGGACCTTGCGCAACAAGCTCCGCGAGTACCGTGGCGAGTCTTCCGCCGGGGAAGAAGATGACGAATCCTGACGGGATGGAGGGGCGCATCGCCGAGCTGGAGGCCAAGCTCGCCGAGGCCGAGCGGCGCCTTTCGCGGCAGGAGGAGTTCTTCCAGATGGCGGTCCACGACCTGCGCTCTCCCCTTTCCGCGATCGTGGTCTACGCGGAGCTCCTGATGAACAGGGTGATGGGCGACCTGGACCACCGGCAGCTGGAGCCCATCCGCACCATCCACCGCAACTGCAACAACCTGATCCGCATGGCCGAGGACGTCCTGGCCTCCGCGCGGCTCCGGGCGGGCGCCACCGTGCCCAGGTTCGCGGACGCGGACTTGACGGAATGCGTCCGGGAGGCGATTCGCTCCCTGCAGGGCCTTGCCGACGCCAAGCAGGTCGACATCATCCTGGAACCGCCGGAATCTCCCCTTGTGCGCTCGGTGGACTCCGATTTCCTCACCCGCGCGTTCGCCAACGTGTTGGGGAACGCGATCAAGTTCAGCCCCCACGGCAGCGAGATCCGGATCGGGCTCCTGCGCCAGGACGACGAAATCCGGATCGCGTTCACCGACCAGGGACCGGGGATCTCTCCGGAGAAGCGCGAGGCGATCTTCCGGAAGTTCCAGCGCGGGGACGCGGGGAACGTGGCCGGACACGGACTGGGGCTTTCCATCGCGCAGTACTTCATCGAATTGCACGGGGGCCGCATCCTGATCGAGGGCGTCCGGGGCCGCGGATCGACGTTCCTGGTGGGATTGCCGCTGCTGTAGGGACGGAAAATTTTCCGTCCCTACGCGGGTGATCCCACCAGGTCCAGCAGGCCGGCCATCGGGATCTCCACCCAGTCGGGTCGGTTGCGCATCTCGTATTTCAGTTCGTAGAAGGCCTTTTCCAGTTCGAACAGATCCACGAGATTTCCCCGCAGTGTCGGATCCGCAGGCAGGAAGGGTTCGCCGCCGATGGCATCCTCGTAGGCCGTGCGAAAAAGCTTCCGGGCCCTGTTGCGCCATCCCCGCGCCAGGATCTCGCCGGATTGTCCCGCCCCCGCGGGCAGGCCTGCCCTGGCCGCGTAGTCGAAGGAACGCAGCATTCCGGCCAGATCCTTGGCGGGCGATTGCTTGCGTCGGCGCTCTTCCACGGGGCGACCGGGCTCCCCTTCGAAGTCGATGATGGAAAAGTTCGCTCCGTCCCAGAGCGCCTGGCCCAAGTGGATGTCCCCGTGGATGCGCTGGCGGTGGCAGGTTCCGTCCGGGATGCGGGGCGCCATGATCCGGCGCAGGAGGTCCGGGGTGCGGTGGCGCAGGAGGTGCGCGAGACCGGATGCCGCCGGTGACAGGTCCGTATGTTCGAATTCGACGAGGGCCTCGCGCGCCAGCGCCATGGCGCCCTTGGCGATGGCCTCGAGATCGGGGGGATGCAGCGGGAGGGTTCCGATGGCATCCGGGCCGTCGGAGGCCAGCAGTCGGTGGAGTTCCGCCATGGATTTGCCCAGGAGCGTCCATGGCGCCAGGTCGGGCTCCTTCCCCTCCACGGTCTGGGCGACCTGCTTGCAGGCGAAATCCCATCCTGTGCCGCGGTTGGGGATGGCTTCCTGGAGGGAAAGCAGCGTGGCCTCCCCGAATTCACCGTCCAGCGTGAGAACCCCGCGTAGGACCGGGGAGTGCGCTCCACCCCTGCGGGTCAGGAAGCGACAGACCTCCACATCCAGGTTT
>CAYXXL010000342.1:0-3551 GCA_964469025.1 uncultured Fibrobacteria bacterium | reverse complement strand
TCCGCCAATTTTACCTGGACATACCTGGACATACCTGGCCCCGGCCCCGGTAGGACTCCAGGTGGGGATCGACGAGCTTCAATCGAGGAACATTGTTTCGAAGGAAACATTGGGTCTCCTTTTCGAGACCCAACCTCTCACGGATCCGCTCTCCTTCCAGGCCGCTCTCCACGGTTGGTTCGTGGAGGGGCTTCTGCGCAACGGGGAAATCGGCCTCGAAGAGGGTCGGCTCATCCTCTCCACCCTGGCAGCCCACCACGGGGCGCTGCAGGACCAGCGGGGACAATTTCTGTTCCTGCGCAAGCGCGGCGTGGGATTCTGCCTGGTCCTCTCGGGAACCGGTACGGTCCTTCCCGATCCCGAAGCGCGGATCGTCGCGCAGCGGGACTTCCTCACCCTCGTCGGCGAATTTCGAGTCATTCTTTCCGGAGACAAGCCATGATTCATGCCACCACCGAACAAGATGCCAATGTCATGGGCGGATCGAATCTGCCGGGAGGTCGTTACCGGCGGATCAACGTCATGGGCGACCTTCGGATGGAGGGGGACGTCCGGTGCTTGGTCATGAACTGCATGGGCGACGCCACCGTGGTCGGTTCCTTCCAGGGCCGGAAGACGAACGTGATGGGCGACATGGAGTTTCGCGGGCCAGTCGACGCGGGGACCCTCAACGTGATGGGCGAGGCGAAGTGCCTGGCGGGCCTGCGCGCGCGGGTGGCCAACTGCATGGGGGAGATCGAGGTGGTGGGGACCTTGAACGCCGACCGGCTAAACTTGTTCGGGGAACTGCGGGTGACGGGAGACTGCAACGTCGACCGCTTCGAGTCGCGCGGCGGATTCCGCATCGATGGACTGCTCTCCGGCGACCAGCTCCGGATCGTGCCTTGGCACGAATGCCGTGCCGCGGAGGTCGGGGGGAGTCGGATCGAGGTGCGCCGCCGCAGGGGATTCCTCGGTCTCTTGCTCGTCTGGGATACCCTGATGTCCGCGATCGGACTGGGTCGCAACCGAGGGCGACTGGAAGTCGAATCCGTGGAGGGAGACGATGTCTTCCTGGAAAACACCACCGCCCAGGTGGTGCGCGGCAAGCGGGTGCGCATCGGGACCGGCTGCAGGATCGGACGCGTGGAGCACGGCGGCGATTTCGCATGCCACCCGAACGCCGAGATCGGAGAGGTCGCGAGCATCTGAAATCCGGGGCGACCGGTGGAGTCACCCACCCACCGCATTTATCAATGCAAAACAGATGTTAAACATATATATTACATGATATGTTCGAGCGTCTGGAATTCTCCTCCCGGTTGCGGGGACTGCTTGCGGAGTCGCCTGCGGTGGCGATCCTGGGGCCGCGCCAATGCGGGAAGACGACCTTGGCGCAGGGATTGGATTCCCCCTATGCCCTGTATCTGGACCTGGAGGCGCCCTCCGACCTCGCTCGATTGTCCGATGCCGAACTTTTCCTGGAGTCCTGCCGCGAACGCTTGGTGATCCTCGACGAGATCCAGCGACGTCCCGACCTGTTCGCCCTGCTGCGCTCCCTGATCGACCGCGACCGCCGACCGGGGCGATTCCTGCTCCTGGGCTCGGCATCGCCCGATCTGGTGCGCGGGGTTTCGGAAAGCCTGGCCGGACGCGTCCGATTCCTGGAACTCACGCCGTTGCGTCTGGACGAGACGGGTCCCCTGGATTGGAGGCGCTCCTTCCTTCGTGGAGGATTCCCTCCCTCGCTTCTCGCCGGCAGCGAGGACTCGAGCCTGGGATGGAGGACGGATTTCGTCCAGACCTTGCTGGAGCGCGACTTCCCGCAGCTCGGGTTCCGCCTCCAGGCGCCCCGGCTGCGCCGGTTCTGGACCATGCTCGCCCACGCCCAGGGGAGCCTTTGGAACGCGAGTTCCTTCGCGCGGGGATTGGACATCGCGCCGGCCAACCTGGAACATTGGCTGGACGTGCTCGAGGGAACCTACATGGTCCGCCGTCTGCTCCCGTACCTGCCCAACGTGCGCAAGCGCCTGATCAAGAGCCCCAAGGTGTACGTGCGCGACAGCGGCGTGGCGCACGGCCTCCTGGGAATCCGGTCCTGGGAGGACCTCCAGGCCCACCCGGTCGTCGGCCACTCCTGGGAGGGATTCGCGCTGGAGGAGGTGATGGCCCGCGGACGGACCGGAGCCCAGGCCTTCTTCCATCGCACCTCCAACGGTGCCGAAGTGGATCTGGTGGTCGAGCCCGTGCCGGGTGCGCCCGTGGGGATCGAGATCAAGTACAGCCTCTCCCCGAAGCCGTCGCGCGGATTCTGGGAGGGGCTGGAAGATCTGTCGGCGAGCCGGGGATTCGTTCTGCATCCGGGATCGGAGTCCTGGCCCTTGCGCCAGAACGCATGGGCGTTGGGCATCGCCGACTGGCACCGGGTCTGGAGCACCGAGGGGCTTGCCGTCCGACCCTTGGAGGCGGGAGAAGCGCCGCGGCGGTTGGAAATGCCGCGTCCCCCGCGCCGCCGGTGACGACGATGAATTCTCCCAACAGGCGGTGAAGCGCCCCCTCCGATCATCAGATCGACGCGCGCAGCCCCACGGAGACCGACGGGGACGACTGGACCAGTTGCAGTCCGCGCGCCCACTGGTAGACGGGAATGTCGACGAACCCGAACAGCTCCAGCGTCCCGCGGATCACCGGCGCGGAAACGCCCGGACCGATGTCGAGCCGGAAGGAGCCGCTGTTGTCGGCATCGGCCAGCGCGCCGTTTTCCCGTCCTTCCCAGCGGGAGTCGACCTGGAGCTGGGGCACCAGCCAGGAAAGCGCCTTCCAACGAAGTCCCAGGTTCCCGTTGATCGCCGTGCCGGGCTTGAAATCCGACTTGTGGATGACCGGAATCTGGACCGAGGCCTGCGCGAAATGGGAGATCGCCCCCCGGACCCACGGATGGGATTCGTAGACACCCGCCAACAGGTCGGTGGAACCCGTGCCCGGCTGGAGTCCCGCGTCCAGGGGAGTGCCCGCTTCCGGGCCGCTGTTGAAGCTCACGCCGGTCTCGCCAGTGGGAAGCTTCACCCCCAATTGGAATCCCAGTTCGTGGTTGGGGAGGAGGCCCTGCCAGCGTCCCTGCAGTCGCACATCGCCGATGGCGTCGCTGTGTGACCCGGAAAGAGCGGAATCTCCCGGTGCCTGGGTGGAATGGGCGCGATCGCTCCAAGGCAGGCTCAGGGACACGCCCCAATCGGGATCCGGCACCCAGTCGAGCCCCAAGGTGACGGTGTTCGTGGTCGTGCGCCGCTGGTATTCGGTGGAGGTGTCGAAGGAGGTGGGACCGGTGTATTTGCCTGTTCCGGACCATAGCTGGTCCTGGACGATTCCGTCCCAGCGCAGGTCGGCGCTCCAACCGGAGCGGATCGAGTAGCCCTGGCTCGCCCAGCCGGTTTTGAGGAAGCAGCCGCAACTCGAGCAGGCGCGTGCTGAATCGAATGGCGAGACCAGGGAGAGTTGAACCAGAACCACAGCCATTGTGGCGGAACTTGCCAGTTGTCCCATTGCTTCGCGAAACTAGAATTCGAGTTGGA
>CAYXXL010000341.1:0-3560 GCA_964469025.1 uncultured Fibrobacteria bacterium | reverse complement strand
GGGCATCAACGTCATCTCGGTGGAAGTCAAGGACGTGCACATCCCGCAGGCCCTGGAGAACGCCATGTCGATGCAGGCCCAGGCGGAGCGGGAGCGGCAGGCGCGCGTGATCCTGGGCGATTCGGAGCGCCAGGTGGCGGCCAAGTTCGGGGAGGCCGCCAAGACCTACATCGACAACCCCGTGGCGCTGCACCTGCGCGCCATGAACATGCTCTACGAGGGACTGAAGGAGAATTCGACCATCGTGATCGTGCCCAGCTCGGCCGTGGAGACCATGCAGCTGGGAGGCATGGCCGGACTGGCGGCGTTGACCATGGGCATCGGCCAGGACAAGGCCGCGGGCATCGGCCATGAAACGGTCGAGAGGACCATGGCGCCGGAATCCAGCGAGTTGGCCTGAGCCGTCGCGGGAACTGAAACAAACGGAAACGAGGAACGACATGCTGGAAAAGATCAAGGCGCTCAAGGGGTACAGGCTCCAAGCCCTGGACGGACCCGTCGGAACGGTCAAGGAATTCTACTTCGACGACAAGCACTGGACCGTCCGCTACATGGTGGTGGACACGGGGAACTGGCTCGTGGGGAAGCAGGTGCTGATCTCGCCCTACGCGGTCACATCGGTGGACAGGGAAGATGAGACGATTTCCGTCAAATTGACGAAGACCCAGATCGAGAACAGTCCCACCCTGGACACCGACAAGCCGGTGTCCAAGCAGTTCGAGGACTCCTACTACGCCTACTACGGCTGGCCCTCCTACTGGGACGGCCCCTACGCGTGGGGATCCTTCTCCTACGCTTCGGAAGCGCGCGAACACTGGAACCGCGTCCGGCGGGAGCAGGACAACGGCGACCGACACCTGCGCTCGAGCGAAGACGTGACCGGCCACACCATCCAGGCCAGCGACGGGGAGATCGGCCACGTGGAGGACTTCGTCGTGGACGACGAAGCCTGGACCATCCGCTACATGGTGGTCGCCACCAGGAACTGGTGGCCGGGCGAGAAGGTCCTGATCTCCCCCATGTGGATCGACCGGATCAGCTGGATCGACGCCAAGGTCTTCGTCCTGCAGACCCGCGAGGAGATCCGGAACTCGCCCCCCTACTCCGACGCCTCCCTGTTGGAACGCGGCTACGAAACCCTGCTGCACGAGCACTACCACCGCAGGGGCTACTGGGACGAGGAGCTTGCGGGCGTGAAGCACACGTACTGACGGAACCGCCGGGGAAATCGGACGCGCCCGGGAGATCGTCGGCGGCACCCGTGCCGAGCCGATGGACGCGCGCGGCCTTTCCATGGCGCATGCCGGTACCTGAACGCGTCGACGCGGGCGGGCGCAATTCGACGAATCAAAGGAGAATCAGATGAAGAAAGCCGCAGGATTGTGGATCGACCATCGCCAAGCCGTGATCGTGGCCATCACGGCGAGCGGGGAGGAAATGACCGAGATCTCCTCCAGCGTGGAGAAGCATCCCGGACACGACCCCACCATCGCGACGCCGACCGGCCACCACGAGGACAGGAAGGTCAAGGCCACCGACAGCCAGCAGCGCGAGTTCACCGCCCACCTGGACAGGTACTACGACGAGGTCGTGGCCACCGTCCGGGACGCCGACGCCATCCTGATCTTCGGGCCGGGCGAGGCGAAAGGGGAATTCAGGAAGCGGTTGGACCATGCCAAGCTCGGCGGGAGGATCGCGGCGGTGGAGACCACCGACAAGCTGTCCGACCACCAGATCGCGGCGAAGGTCCGCGAATACTTCCACGAAGCGAAGCTCCACACCGCCGCGTGAACAGGAACGGACCCCGGAAGGAACCATGAAGAAACTCGTCGTGTTCGATCTGGACGGAACACTGGCCGAAAGCAAGTCCGCCATCGATCCGGGGATGGCCGAGCTGCTGGGAAGGCTGCTGGAGGTCGCGAAGGTCGCCATCATCTCCGGCGGCGACTGGCCCCAGTTCGAGAAACAGATCCTGTCGAATCTCCCCATCGGCGACCGCTTCTCGGACCTCTCGCTCCTGCCCACCTGCGGAACCAAGTTCTACAGGTACGACGGGAACTGGCGGAAGATCTATTCGGAGGACTTCTCCGCGTCCGAAAAGGAGAGGATCGTCGATGCCCTGGGCAAGGCGCTCGCGGCATCGGGATTCCATCCGGACAGGGTCTGGGGAGAGGTCGTCGAGGACCGGGGCAGCCAGATCACCTGTTCGGCGTTGGGCCAGCAGGCCCCTCTGGAGGAAAAGAGGAAGTGGGACCCCGACTTCGCCAAACGCAAGAGGATGAAGACGTTCCTGGACGCGTCCATTCCCGGATTTTCCGTGACGCTGGGAGGCGCGACCTCCATCGACGTCACCAAGCCGGGAATCGACAAGGCCTACGGCATCCGCAAGCTGCGCGACATCCTCGGGATCTCCATTCCGGAGATGATCTACGTGGGGGACGCCCTGTTTCCGGGCGGAAACGACTACCCGGCCGCGGAAGCCGGAGTGGTGTCGATCCAGGTCGAGGGACCCGTCGAGACCAGGAAGGTGGTCGAAACCATGCTGGCCTGCATGACCGGCGACAGCCGGGTGGAAGCATGAACCGCGTCGGAATCGCCGCCGACCACGGCGGATTCGAGCTGAAGACGCAACTGGTGGCGGCGCTGCTCTCCGCGGGCTGCGAGGTGGTCGACTTCGGGGCCGAGAGACTCGTCGTCGGGGACGACTACCCCGATTTCGTGGTGCCCCTGGCCCGGGCCGTCGCCCTTTCCGAGGTCGCCCGCGGCCTGGCCATCTGCGGAAGCGGCGTCGGCGCCTGCATCGCGGCCAACAAGATCCCCGGAGTCCGCGCCGCCCTGATCGGCGACTCCTACTCCGCCCACCAGGGCGTGGAGGACGACGACATGAACGTCCTGTGCCTGGGCGGCCAGGTCGTCGGACCGGCCCTTGCCTGGGACCTGGTCAAGACCTTCCTCGGGGCTCGCTTCGACGGAGGAGACAGATTCCGTCGCAGACTGGGGAAGGTCGCGGAGCTGGAAGGGCCCCTGGGTCTCCTGGGCGGTCGTCTGGTGGAGAAGGACGAATCCCCCACCGAGGCGATCCGGCTTTAGCGGTCGCACGAGGAAGACCCTGTGGATGGGTGTCCGTCAGGGCCGCAGACGAACCAGGGTCCCCCCGCCATCCTTCCGGCATTCCGACTCGAGCAGCACCCAATCGTCCCCGACGGCGCGATCGAGGATCCAGATTTCCGCCATCGCGCCCCGGAACCGCTCGACTTCACGGGCGCGCCAACCCACGATCAGGCTGTCTCGGACCTTGTCGTCCGTTTCGAACCACGTTCCACCGGACAGGGTCGAGGCCACCTTGCCACCGCCCATGAACCAGTCGACCGCTCCGGAATCTCCCACCGCCACCGTGTGGCGCGCGACGAGAAGAACCCAGGCGGAGGAATCGGCGCGCACGTTCGACACCGCGTAGGCGTTGTGCGAGGTGTCCGCGAATCCCATGAAGGTGGGATACCAGCCGGACTTGTGCACGATCTTGACCGAGGGAGCCGCCCCCAGGTAGAAGTCCTTCTTGT
>CAYXXL010000340.1:225-3615 GCA_964469025.1 uncultured Fibrobacteria bacterium | reverse complement strand
GGCGCAGCGCCTCGGCGAACGGCAGGGGCGCCTCCATCCGCGGAGCCGAGTCGTGGTTGCCCGCGATCAACACGGCGACGGAGTCCGGAAGGCGGCGATGGAACTCCACCAGGAAACGCGCCAGAAGGGCCTGGGCGGCGATGGGAGGTTGCAGCACGTCGTACACGTCTCCCGCCACCAGCAAGGCATCCACTTCGCGCTCGACGCATCTGTCCAACAGCCAGGCGAGGAACCTTTCCTGTTCGGGCAGGCGGTCGTGCCCGCCCAGCTCCAGTCCCAGGTGCCAGTCGGAGGTGTGCAGGAAGCGGATCACGGACGGGAGAGATACCTCCGCCCGTGCGGATTCGACAAGGCGTCCGCGTTCTAGCGGCGTGCCGGCGCGCGCGGAGTCCGGGTGTCCGCCCACTGGGACACGCGCCGCAACTCCCACAGGCCGTTGTACCAGGGGTACCGCCGCACGTACTCGTCCACCATGGCGTGCCAGGTCGCGAGGTCGTTGTGCTCCAGGGCGAACAGCGCCTGGAGCAGAGGGATGTCGGCCGAAGCCACGGCCTGCCCGTGGAAGGACGCCTTCAACGCGGTGGAATCGATCCTGCCCGCCATGAAGGCCACCGATTGCCGGAGGATCCAGGACGCGCCCGACCCGTCGAGGACGGCGTCCCATCTGGCCTTCGGGTCGCGATGGGAAAGCACGGTGGCGACGCCCCATTCGTATTCGGCCTGGGCCACCAGGTCCGGGTCGGCCTTGTCGTTTTCCGTCACCTTCTGGAACCAGCGCTCCGCGTCGGCGGGACGACCTTCCCAGGCGAGCGTCTGCCCGAGCTCGATGGCGGCCTGGAGCCTGGCGCGGACGGCTGCGGGGACGGATTCCCCGTCGGCCAACCGGGTCAGGGTTTCGACGGCCGAATCGACAAGTCCGTTGTCGCGCTCGTGTCGGGCCTTGATGATGTCGAGTCCCGCCGCCACCTCCGGGGCATCCCGTGCGTAGTATCGCGAGAACTGCAGGGCGGTGCGCAGGAAGCCGGAGTCGGCGGCGATGCCGGCCCACAGGCGGAGTGCCTCGGCGAAACGCAGATGCTGGGGGCCGAACAGGTCCTGGTGGGAAGGAACGGTCCGGGCCAGGGAACGCAGGACGGTCTCCCCGTCGCTCGCGCAGCCGTAGAACATGGGTTGGGAGAGGTCCAGGCAAGGCTCCATCCGGTCCAGTTGGAGTTGGATTCCGGCCAGCAGGGCGGGATGGTCGGGCTCGTCGTCGGCAAGGGTCTGCAGGGCCTTGAGGGACTCCATCCCGTCGCCGACGGTCTGGTCCACCAGGCTCAGAAGGACAAGGGAACGGGCCTGGATGTCGTTGTTCGCCGGCTGCTTGGAGACTTCCTGGATCAGATCGCGCGCCTGGGCGTACTGGTGCCGCGACAAAAGCACCGTCCCCAGTCGCAGCCGGGCTTCCTGCGCAGCCGGGTGGGATGGATACGCCTGTGCCACCAACTTGTAGGCGTCCTCGGCGCGGTCCAATTCCCCGATGTCCAGCATGGCGTCGGCGACCACGGTGGGTTCGGGACGCAAGGGCACCGCCCGCCGGCGCACCACGATGTTGTCCACCGCGACGCTCCCGTTCCAGGTGAAGAAGCCCAGGTGGCAGCCACCCGTGGGCAGAAGCGGTTGGATCAGGGGATGCTCCTCCACCAGGGAACCATCCACTTCCAGGCGCAGCATGTTGCGGTCGCGCTCCACCGCGACGTGGTAGGTCTTGCCGGGGGAGAGCGGGAAGATCCGCGGGAACCAACGCGTCTCGGAACCGGCCTCGATTCCCGCCCGGGACGTCCCGTTGCGACCCAGGTAGAACCGGGCACCTTCCTGCGGCGTTCCGCCGCAGAGGAACACGTCCAGGTCGTGGTTGTTGCCGGAAAGGCCGGTCACCTCGAATTCCACGCGGATGTCGCCGGGGAATTCCTGCTTGGTCCGGCACATGGTGAATCCACCCACGGCGTTTCCAACCAACTTGCCGTCCACCACCTTCCAGTCGTCGGATGGGCTCGGCGCGGTATCTCCCGGGCTGGTCATCCGGAAGGATTCGAAATCCAGGCTGGGAACGGGGGAATCGAAGGTCTCCTCCACCGCCACGGTCCATGCCGAGCGGGACAACCGCTCCTGGATCCGCCACCATACGGTTCCCGCCGCCAGGAGGAGGAAACAGGCCGAGCAGATCCAGATCAGCTTCGAGTTCTCCGAAGCCCAGGTCCGCAGGCGCCGATCGAGCCCGGGGCGGCGGACGGAAACCGGTCTGCCGGAAAGCCACGAACGGAGGTCCGAGGCGAATGCCGCCATGGTGGCGTAGCGGTCGACGCGTTCCCTGGCCATCGCCTTGTGGACCACGGCGGCCAGATCCTGGTCGACCCACGGGCACAGTTGCCGCAGCGGCACGGGATCCGCGGCGATCACGTTGACCACCGTCTGGTGGAAGGACCGGGGATCCAGGTACGGATTCTTGAAGGAGATCAGTTCGTAGAGCAGGATCCCCAGCGAACAGATGTCGGTGGAGCGGTCGATCTCTCCGCCGCGGGCCTGCTCGGGGCTCATGTAGGCGGGGGAGCCGATCATCTCCCCCTCGTTGGTCAGCCCCGCGCCCCCTTGCAGGGCAAGGTCCTTGGACAACCCGAAATCGATGACGACGGGATTGTCCGAGCGCATCAGCACGTTGGAAGGCTTCAGGTCGCGGTGCATCACTCCGTGCTCGTGCGTGTAGGCGATGGCCTCGGCGATCTCCGCAGCGATCCGCACGGACTGCTCGAGGGCGGGGGTCTCGTCCTTCTGGTACTCGGACAGATTCTGACCTTCGATCATCTCCATGGAGATGTACCAGGCGCCCCGGTCCTGGCCGATGTCGTGGACCTGCACGATGTGCGGGTGCGAGAGGCGCGCCACCGTGCGGGCCTCGTGCAGGAACCGCGACACGAAGCGCTCGTCGCGGGTCACGGCGTTGGGAAGGACCTTGAGCGCCACCTCGCGCTGCAGTTCCACGTCCCTCGCCCGGTACACCGTGGCCATTCCCCCGCGCCCGATCTCACCGATGATCTCGTAGCGACCCAACCTCTGGCCGGGAGCCAGGTCCAGCAGACGGTTGGGCGATGGCTTGAGCCGCCCCTCGGAGGATTCCACGCCCGCCGTCACGGCGCCTCCAGCCGTTGGCAGACCGCTTCCAGGTCGGGAGGCAGCGGCGATTCGAAATGCACGTCTTTCCCCCACAGGTGCAGCCCCAGACGCGCCGCGTGCAGGAAGGGACGCTTCAGGCCCGGAAGAGTGGCGTCGCCATAGCGGTCGTCTCCCACCACGGGGTGCCCTATCGATGCCATGTGGGCGCGGATCTGGTGCATGCGCCCGGAAAGGATCCGA
>CAYXXL010000340.1:0-215 GCA_964469025.1 uncultured Fibrobacteria bacterium | reverse complement strand
TCGTCTCCGGCGGAGCGCACGTGGACGAAACATGTAGCCCCGGAACCTCCGGCGCAGGCTCCAGCGGGTCTCGGCCTCTTGCCCAACGCCCTCCTCCCGGACCACCACCGATTTGGCCCCGTGGTCGCGAGAGTCCACGCGTTCCAGGCGTTCGCGGATGGTGCCCTTGGAATGCGCCGGGTTGCCCTGGACCAGGGCCAGGTATTCCTTGGAAG
>CAYXXL010000339.1:0-3627 GCA_964469025.1 uncultured Fibrobacteria bacterium | reverse complement strand
AATTCAGCGACAGCGAAAAGCCAGCGTCGCCTGATTGCGCCAGTAGACATGCCACCCGGGCTCCATCCGCATCCGGATCCCCAGCAGCAGATTCCGTCCAGGCTGGACGACCACGGGTTCGGAGAGCAGGTCCGCCTGGACGTGGCCCTTTCCGAAGGACGAAATGGCGAACGCGAGACCGATTGCGGCATGGAGCATAGCTCTTCAAAGTACCCAAGTTCGCCCCGTTCCCACCTCTCCACTTGGGTACCGGAGGCATCTTTTGCGCCCATGCGAATCCTGGTCCTGAGCTCCGTCTACGCCCGCCACCCCCGGGATTCCGAGGTGCCTTGGATGCGGGAATCCATTCGCCGGTTGCGCGAGGCGGGTCATGAAGTGGAGATCCTGGCTCCGTCCTGGAAGGGGTTGTCCGACCACGAGATCGACAATGTGCCCGTCCACCGGTTCCGGTACGCGCCTGCTTCCCTGGAATTCCTCACCCACGACGAAGGCGCCCCGTCCAAGACCCGGGGCAGACCGTGGCTCCAGCTTTTGGCCATCCCCTACATCCTTTCCGGTTTCATCGCGTGCTGGAAAATCGTTCGCAAGGGACGGTTCGACGCGATGCACGTCCATTGGCCCTTTCCCCATGGACTGATCGCGCAGGCGGGACGGATGCAGGGGCTCCCCGTAGTGCTCAACTTCCATGGTGCGGAACTTCTGCTGGCGCGCCGCCACCCGTGGATCCGTCCTGTTCTTCGCTGGTTGCTGGGACAGTCGGAAGCCGTCCTGTGCAACTCCAGCTTCACCCGCGACCGGATCCTGGCCTTGCGCCAGGTGCCGGTGGAACTGTCACCCTACGGAACGACCTTGCCGGAAGCTCCGGCCGCGCAAAGAACCCCGCGCCGTCCACAGGATCCATTCCGGATCCTGTTCGTGGGTCGGCACATCGAGCGCAAGGGGATCGAGCATCTGATCGATGCCATGGCGTTCCTGCAGGGCGACCGCTTCACTTTGGACATCGTGGGGCATGGCGACCGCACCGACGCCCTGCTCGCGCGCGCCGCGGCCACCGGGGACCCGCGGATCCGGTTTCCCGGGAAGCTTTCCACGGAAGACCTCGGCCGCGCCTATGCGACATCCGATGTGTTCGTGCTGCCGGCCGTCGTGGATTCCAAAGGCGACACCGAAGGCCTGGGAGTCGTGCTCATCGAAGCCGCGGAGACGGGCCTTTCGCTGGTGGCCAGCGACGTGGGAGGAATTTCCGACGTGGTGGTGGACGGCCGGACGGGCCTGCTGGTGCCGCCGGGGAATCCCTTGGCGCTGGCCGAGGCGCTGCGGCGCCTCGCCGACGATCCGGCATTGGCGGCGGATCTGGTGGAAGGGGCCCGGGCGCGAACCCGCGAGTTCTTCTCCTGGGACGTGGTCATCCCCCATCTGGAGGGGGTTTACGGGAGGGTGGTCGGCAGGTCCGGGAAATAGGACATGCCGCGCCATTTCCCCGCAATGTAGGGGCGATTCATGAATCGCCCTACACCCGGGTGTTGGGAAAAATGGGCGGCGATCACTGTCGCCCTGAAACCTCCTCAGTGCCCGTCGTGCTCCTGGAACGGCGGCTCCTCCACCGGCACGTAGGACGGGATGGGCTTTCCGCGCCACACCGCGATCTTCTCCAGCAGGTGGTAGTAGGAGTAGTACAGGACCGGTGTCACCACCAGCACCAGGGCCGTGTTGAACAGCAGGCCCCAGAAGATGGCCCAGGCCAGCGGCGCCCACATCCCGGAGGTCTGGGACTTCGTGACCAGTCCCAGGTGCAACCAGTCGATGCCCTTGCCCGTGGCCATGGGCAGAAGCCCGATCATGGCGGTGATGGCGGTGAGCATGACCGGGCGCAACCGCGTCTTGCCACCCTCCACCGCCACCTCTTCCAGGGGTCTGCCCTGGGCTCGGAGATGGTTCATGAAGTCGATCAGCACGATGCCGTTCTTGGCCACCACCCCGGCCAGCGCGATGATGCCGATTCCCGTCATGATGATGGACATCTGCACGTGCACGATGGTGAGTCCCCAGAAGACGCCGCCCAACGCGAGCACCACGCCCACCAGGATCAGCAACGGTTGGAAGATGGAGTTGAACTGCAGCACCATGGTGAAGAACACCAGGCCCACCGCGACGACCATGGCCTTGACCATGAACGCCTTGGCCTCGTCCTGGTCCTTGGAGCCCGTGCCGGGGCGGATGGCATAGCCCGCCGGAAGCTCCAGGTTCTGGATGGCGGTCTGGGCCTTCGCCTTGGGGCCCGACTCGTCGTGCTGTCCCGGAGCGAGCTCGGCGGACACCTGCACGGTGCGCACGCGGTCCAGGCGGTTCACCGCCGACACGCTGGCATCCTGGGTGAAGGTGGCCACGGACGAAAGGGGCACCACGACGCCATCCTTGGAAATGGTGATCTGGTCCACGGCCCGGAAGTTCTCGCGGGCCGAGGTGTCCATGCGGACCATGACCTTGTATTCGTCCTTGCCGACCCGGTATTTTCCGGCCTCGTAGCCGTACATGGCGCCGCGCACCGCCATGGCGACGTCCGTGGTGCCCAATCCGAAACGCTTGGCCCGTTCGCGATCGATGTCGACGCGAAGTTCGGGCTGGGCGGGGTTGTAGTCGGTGGTCACGTTCGTGAGCTCGGGGATCTGCTTGAGGCGGGCGACCACGGAGTCCGAATAGCGGCCCAGGACGGCGAAGTCGTCGCCCTGGATCAAAAGCTCCACGGGCTTGCCTTGGGGAGGTCCGTTCTGCTGCTGCTTGACCTTCACGTTCCAGCCCGGGAGAAGTCTGGGGAGGTTCTTTTCCATCCACGACAGGCTTGTCCAGGAATCGACCTTGCGATCCTCGTACTTGGCGAACTTCACGTCCAAGTAGGCCTTGTTCGGCTCGGCTTTCGTGCCGCCCAGGTTGTTGTCGGACTTGCCCGCGCCCACGATGGTGGTCACGGAAGAAACGTCCGCTTCGGCGGCGGGGATGCGCATGGCGGCATCCTGTATCCTTGTGACCGCCTCGGCGGTGCGGTGGATGTCCAGGCCCAGAGGCCCCTCGATCTCCGCCGCGATCACCTCGGGTTCCGACTTGGGGAAGAACGACACCCCCTGTCCGGACATTCCGTAGGCGACGAAGCTCGAAAGCACGAACACGAAACAGATGCCCAGGAGGATCAGCGGACGGTGCAGGAATCCCTGCAGGGTCTTCCCGTAGAAGGCCTTGAAGCGCATGAACAGGCCCCCGCCCTCCTCGTCGTGGTGCGCGGGGTTGTTCTCCATGAACAGCGAGGCGAAGACGGGGTTGAAGATGAAGGCCACGAACAGCGACCCTGCCAGCGTCACGGAGACGGTGATGGGCATGTACTTCAAGAAGCTGCCCATGATGCCGGGCATCCACAGGATGGGCAGGAACGCCGAGACGGTGGTCAACGTCGCGGTGGCGACAGGAAGTGTCACTTCCTTCGTTCCGTCGATGGCGGCTTGCTTGCGGGTCTTTCCCATGGAAAGGTGCCGGTAGATGTTCTCCACCACCACGATGCCGTCGTCCACCAGCATCCCCAGTCCCAGCACGAGGGCGAACAGCACCACCATGTTCAGCGTCACGCCCATGGCCTGC
>CAYXXL010000338.1:0-3666 GCA_964469025.1 uncultured Fibrobacteria bacterium | reverse complement strand
GGAGGTTCGTGGAGGACCTGGGCCTGGGCGACGAACCCCTCCGCATCCGTCGCAACGCCGCTCCCACCGGGGATCCGACCGGTTTTCTCGGCGAATTGCTGGAGCTTGTGCAGGGACTCTAGTCCAGCGCGGGAGAGTTTCCCCCTTCAGGCCAAGAGAGGTTCCTGTCTAGTTTGGGAGTTGCACCAGACCGCAACCGGAGCTCCTCATGCCGTCCATTCGCGTCCTCCCATCCCTGCTGGTCCTGTTCCTTTCCGCGTCATCGCGAGCGGGACTGATTTCGGGGACGGTGGTGGACAGCCTCTCCAACCCCATTCCATCTGCCGTCGTTACCGTGCTTTCGGGCGCGCCTCTGCCCGTGGCGCGGACCTTGTCGGACGCGCAGGGACGATTTTCCATGGTCGTCCCCGACCCCGGGGCCGTGATTCCCCTGCGGCGCACCATGTCCGAGGGCATCGCCGTTTCCGGAAGGGAGACCCTGCGGGTTCGTGTCATCGGATTGGACGGAACCACGGCGCGATCCTTCTCCCTTCCCGCGACCACCGGCATCTGGCGCCTCGAGAATCCCCAGGCCGCCCTGTCCGGCCTGCCCGCGGGCGTCTGGGCGGTGGAGATCGCGGGGACCTCGGGCTCCGTCGGGACCCTCTCCGTTGCCGACGGCGGATTCGGAGGAACGCCCCGCCTTGTCCCCGCCGCCGTGTCGGCATCGCTCGGCGCGCGCGCGCTGGATGCTTCGGGCTGGCGCCTCCGAGCCCGCTTGCCGGGAATGCTGCCATCTTCCCAACAGGTCCAGTCCGGGCAGACGGGCCTGGTTGTGGTGCTTCGGCGCGACCCGATCGAATCGCGGATCGATTCGGTGATGAAGAACCTGACCCTGGCCCAGGAGATCGGGCAGATGACTCAAGGAGTGGTCAGCAAGAATCCGGGGAGCCTGGTTTCGACCGACCAGCTCGGGTCCGTCCTCAGCGGAGGCGGCGACACCATTGTGGACTTCGACGCGCTGCAGGCCAACGCCCGCACGACCAAGTCGAAGATCCCCGTCCTCTACGGGATCGACGCCGTCCACGGACACGCCAAGTGGACCAACGCCGTGGTCCTTCCCCACAACATCGGGCTGGGTGCCACGCGCGACACCAATCTGCTGCGGCGGTTGGGAGAGAACACGGCCAAGGAGATGTGGGCGGGCCGGTGCGACTGGGCCTTCGCCCCGTGCATCGCCGTGGCCCGGGACCAGCGCTGGGGCCGCACCTACGAGTCCTATGGCGAAAGTCCGGAGCTCGTGGAGTCCCTCGGGGCGGCCTACATCCGCGGGCTGCAAGGCGGGAACTTCGACTCCGCCTTCGCCGTGGTGGCATGCGCCAAACACTTCATGGGCGATGGCGGCACGGCGTACGGGTCGAGCACCGTACCGGCAACGAAAACCGTCGGAGCCTACCTCCTGGACCAGGGAAACGACGAGATCACGGAAGCCGCGCTGGATTCCCTCCACCTGCCGGGCTATGTCGCCGCCGTGGAAGCCGGTGTCCAGACCGTGATGGCCAGCTACAGCTCGGTGAACGGGACGCGGATGCACGAATGCAAGGCCTACCTCACCGACACCCTCAAGACGGACCTGGGCTTCGACGGGTTCATCGTCTCCGATTGGCTGGCCATCGAGGAGCTTCCCGAGGGTTCCTACTCCGATCAGGTCGCGGCCTCCATCAACGCCGGAGTGGACATGGCGATGGAGCCGCGTTCCGAGGCGCTCTTCGAGTCCACGCTCGAAGGGCTCGTGCCCGGAACGGTTTCGCAGGCCCGCATCGACGACGCGGTGCGCCGCATCCTGCGCGTCAAGTTCCGGTCGGGGGTGATGGACGACTGGACGCGCAAGACCGCCTGGGACGACGACCTGGGAGATTCCGCCCATCGCGCGGTGGCGCGCGAGGCGGTGCAGAAGTCCCTGGTGGTGCTGAAGAACCAAGGCTCCGCGCTTCCCCTTCCCAAGACGGGGAAGACCATCGCCGTCTGGGGAGCCTCCACCACGGCGGGCCCGCAGTGCGGAGGATGGACCCTGTCTTGGCAGGGAACCACCGGCACCGTTCCCGGTGCCACCACCATCCTGGCCGGGTTGCAGAATGCGGCCCCCGGCAAGGTCTCGGCGGTCACAAGCACCACGGGAAAGTTCGACTACGCCATCGTGTTCGCGCAGGAGTCGCCCTACGCGGAAGGTTACGGCGACAGCGCCAGCGCGAACCTCGGTTTGAGCCCGAGCGTGCTCACCGCGGTGGCCAACCTCAAGAGCGGCGGCGCCAAAGTCGTGCTGGTGCTGGTGACGGGGCGTCCTCGCATCCTGGGGGCCGCGAACGATCAAGCCGACGCCGTGGTCGCCGCCTGGCTGCCCGGCTCCGAGGGTGAGGGCGTCGCGGATGTGCTCTTCGGGGACGTCAAGCCCACGGGCGTGTTGCCGCGCTCCTGGCCGGCGTCCGCAGGGCAGATCCCCATCGATGTGGGCGACGCGGATTACGCGCCGCTGTATCCCTACGGGTATGGACTGAGCTGGTAGGCCGGGCTCTATCCCCGGGTCTTGACTTCCGGCCCCACCGGTCGCAGGCGGCGGAGGATGAGCCCCAGTCGGGCACGTGCATCCTGCGGCAAGGGATCGTTCGCGAATTCCGCCGCCATCAGGGCCAGCGCGTAGTCTCCGACTTCCTTCGCGTCGGCTTCCGACCAGGAAAGCACGCGCACGAGGCCGGCGGGGATCTCCTCGGAGGTCCAGGCGCGGGATTCCTCTCCCGCGCGGACGGCCAGGGCCATCACCAGGATCTTGCGCAGTTCCCCCGCCCAGCGCGAGGTCGGGAGGGTGGTGGGAAGAAGGGACAACCGCTTCTCCAGGACCTGCAGGGCCCGCCGTTGCGCGAATTCGCGGGAGAGCCGGACGCTGATCCATCGCCAGATGCCGAAGCCGGCCCCGGCCGCGACCAGCGCCGCCCAGAGGACCGCCGAAACCTTCCCGAAGAGTATCCAGAATCTGTCCGTTCCCGAAAGGGCCGGTCCCAGCGCGCGAAGCGCCGCGGTATCGACCGTTCCGGCCACGACCGGCGCGGGATCCACCGAAAGTCCGTCCAATCCCAGCGAAGAAGTCCTGAACTTGGCTTCGGACGGGTCGAACCAGGCGAAGCGGACCGAATCCAGGACCAGATGCCCGGCATGGCGCGGAACCAGCACGATGCGTCGGGTCAGCCGGGTGGTGAGCACGCCGTCGTTCCAGACCCGGGTCCAGTCGTCCCGCGGCGGGTAGGTCTCCACCCCCGCAGGCGCCTGCCAGAGGGGGACACCGCTGGCCTGGGGCTGGCCGGTTCCCTCCAGCACCAGAGTGAGGGTGGTGCCGTCCCCGGCGCGGAGCTTCGTCTTCTCCAGCTTGGCTTCCATGTGGAAGGCGCCTACGCCGCCCTGGAACGCGGGGGGACGTCCCTTCTCCGGCACGGGCAGGACCCGAAGCGCCACCGGTTGCGTGTTGGCGGTGCCTTGGATCACTCGGTTCGTGCCCATCATGGCTTCGAAAGGGTCCTGTCCGGAGAGCATGGCATCCATGGGATCCACGCCCGTGGAGCGCTCCACGATCCGGTAGTCCAGCGATGTGGAGGGGAGCGTCTGGCCTCCGGTGCGCAGCGGGAAAAGGCTGCCCGT
>CAYXXL010000337.1:0-3669 GCA_964469025.1 uncultured Fibrobacteria bacterium | reverse complement strand
AGTCGGCCTCGTGGGGCGCGTTGGAGATGGAGTAGAGCATCAGGACGCTTATGGTGCCCAGCAGCGCCACCAGGCCGAAAAGGATCGCATCGAACCGGGCTCGGATGTCGTCCCTGGGGTTCATCGGTCGTTCGATGGCGTCACGTCCACCCTCCTGAAGCCGGCGCCGATGCCCTGGGCGGCGGAAGTGTCCTTCGGCAATCGGCCCGTCTTGCGGAAATAGGTGCGCATGATCGCCGCGGCGATGGGACCCGCCGTGGACCCGCCGTGGCCGCCGTTCTCCACGATCACGCCGATGGCGATCTCCGGAGCTTCCATCGGAGCCGCGCACACGAACAGCGCATGCGTCCTGCCATGCGGATTTTCCGCCGACCCGGTCTTCCCTCCGACTTCGATTCCCGGCAGGCGCGCGGAGTGACCGGTGCCATGGGACCCGTTGACCACGCTGTCCATGGCGACATGGATGGTCTGCCGGGTCTCGTCCGACCAACCCAGGGCGCTGAGGGTGTCCGGTGCGTAGCGGCGTACGATCCTTCCGTTGTTCGGCTCCAGGATCGCCTGCATCAGATGCGGACGCATGACCGCGTAGCCGTTGGCGACTCCACCGACCATCGTGGCCAATTGGAGCGGCGTGACCAGTTCGCCCTGTCCGATCGCCAGGTTCAGGATCAATCCCCGCGCCCATTTCCAACCCAATCGCTTGTTTCGCTCCTCGTGGATGGCGGAATCCACGAGAAGGCCGTTCTTCTCGTCCGGCAGATCCACGCCCGTTCGCGCGCCAAATCCCAAGGAGGATCCCACCTTGTTGATCCATGGCATGTCCACCAGGAGCCCCAATTGGTAGTAGTAGACGTCGCAGGACTCGGTCAACGCCTGGATCATGTCCAGGCTCCCGTGGTAAGGGGGTTTTTCCTGCCAGCAATGCTGGATCCGCGCCCCGAAACGGAACCCTCCGTGGCATGCCACCGGCATGTGCTGGTGCGCCGTTGCCCTCCCCGAGATCAGTCCCGCCAACGATGTCACGATCTTGAAGGTCGAGCCCGGCTCGTAGGTTCCCTGGATCGCCCGGTTGTTCAACGGGCGACGCGGATCCAGGGCGAGCTTCGCCCATTCACGGGCTCGTCGGCGACCGGGAAGGGTGAATATGTTCGGGTCGATGCGCGGCGAACTGCACATGGCCAGGATTTCCCCGGTGCGCGGATCGAGCGCCACGACGGATCCCGTCAGGCTGTCCGGAAACGCCTCCTCGGCCGTGCGCTGCAGGTCCAAGTCGATGGCCGTGCGCACGTGGAGACCCGAGATCGGTTCCGTGCGGGGCATCCCCTGTGGCGTCCCCACGATCCGGCCCTTCGCGTCCACTTCGATCCACCGGACTCCGTCCCGACCCTTGAGCTCCTTTTCCTATTCCTCCTCCAAGCCCATCTCCCCGATCAGGTCTCCGAGCCGGTATCCCTTCCCTTCCAGGGAATCCAGGACTTCCTCGGGAATTTCCCCGATGTAGCCAAGGAGGTGTCCCGCCAGCCCACCGAAGGGGTATTCCCTGCGCATCGTCACCTCCTGGAGGATGCCGGGAAGACGGTACAAGTTCTCCGAGAACAGGGCGATTTCCGCAGGAGATGCGTCTTCGAGCAGGACCGGACGCTGGGAGGGCGTCTGGCGGGCCTGCCGGAAAAGCCGCTGCAGGAAGACGGTATCGAACAGCGGGGTGCCGTCGACATCCTGGAACCTGGACAGGAATTCGGTCAGTTCCTTCTCCCGACCGCGGACCGTCGCGGGATCGATCACGAAGTTGCGGGATGGTCTGTTCTGGACGAGTGGTCGACCTTCGCGGTCCAGCAGAAGCCCGCGGGGTGCGGGAACGGGGTCCTCGCGCAACCGGTTCGCTTCCGATTCCCTCAGGAATGCATCCCCCTGGACGATCTGCAGCCATCCCACGCGGAAGAGCAGTCCCAGGAAGGAGATCGCCAGCACGAAGATCATGGCCCAGGTGCGTTCGTTCCGCTCGATCTGGTCGCTTTGGCCGCTGGCACCGATCATGGCGGGCTCACCAGGCTCGGGCCTGTGTCCGCGGAGGACGGATCGCGAACGCGATCGCGCCCAGGAGCATGGTGTAGAGCGCCCCCGGCAAGCTCGTGCGCAGGAGGAACAGCGGGAGATGCGACGCCCCGTGGCGGCTGGCGAGATGCCAGATCCCGTCATGCGTCAGGACGGCGAGGCCCAGGATTCCGACCCGCAGGGAATAGCCCACGTGGATTTTCCGTTCGTGGAGTTGGCCGACGGAATACCCCACAACGGTCATCGCCAGCGCGAACGCCCCCGCGGTGCCCGACGAGTAGGTGTCGAGAACCGTCCCGCAGAGGAAGCCCATCCATATGCTCGGCAGGGCACCGTTCCGGAAGGCGAACAGGACGAAGACGACCAGGAGCAGGGAAGGCTGGATGCCGTAGATGGAGGCTGCCGGAACGATGGCGACCTGGGCCAGCAAGGCGATGGGAACGCCCAGGAACCCCGAGAGATCGTGCTTCTCCAGACTGGACAGGTTCAAGTCCGACCTCGCGTCGCCTGGAAGTAGATGGAGGAGTCCGGGAGCACGCGCAGTTCGGGAGGACGCAGGATCACGAACACGTCCCGGACGGTCCAGGGATCCTGGAACGGAACCACCCGGGCGTTTCGAAGGACGTTGGCGGGCATCTTTCGCACTTCCACCACCTGCCCGACCGGCAACCCCCTTGGAAAGATCCCTCCGGCACCCCAGGTGACCAGGCTGTCCCCGGCGCGGATGTCGGACGTCACGCTGAATTCCACGAACACCCCGGCTCCGTCCGCCGAATGCAGGATTCCGGGACTGCGGCTTCTCGCGGAGAGGACGGACACCCGGCAATCCGGATCCGCGATCGTCTGCATCTGGGAATGCCCTGGGCTGGACGACAGGATCCTTCCCACGAGACCCTCCGAAGAAATGACCGCCATCCCTTCGCCGACCCCGGATTCGGTTCCGGCATCCAGGATCCAGATTCCCCCGAGTCGAAGGGGGTCCCGCGTCACGACGCGGGCACCGACCACGGCATATTCCAGCCGGTTCCGGACGGGTTCGAATTCCTGCAGATCCTCCCGGATCCGAGCGACTTCCGACAGCCTCGCGTTGGCGGCGACAAGTCGCGCGTTCGCCCGGCGCTGGTCGGTCAATTCGTTTTCGAGGCTCCACCGCACCTGCATCCTCCCGATCACGGATTGGACCGGATACAGGATGGTTCCGGTCCATGCGGTTCGCCACTTCTTCTGGACATGCGCGGGACTGGCGGAAATCCAGAGACCCAGGCCAAGAGTCAATGCCAGGGAGATCAATTCCCTTCCCCTCAATGCCTGGTCGGCAAGCCAGCGCAGGATCAGCACCGCAGGGTCCTCAGCGGGTGCTGTTGAGCAGCACCTTCCGGTAGTGGTCGAGGTTCTCCACGATCTTGGCCGTTCCCATGCAGACGCACTGGAGAGGATTGTCGATGACGTTCACCGGCAAATTCGTCTCCTGGCGGATGCGCTCGTCCAGGCTCCGCAACTGGGAACCACCGCCGGTCATCACGATGCCCTTGTCCAGGATGTCCGCGGACAGCTCCGGTGGCGTCTGTTCCAGGGCCGACTTGACGGCTTGGACGATGGCCGAAACGCACTCCT
>CAYXXL010000336.1:0-3670 GCA_964469025.1 uncultured Fibrobacteria bacterium | reverse complement strand
AGGCGATGAACACGATGATGGCGGCGAAGACCGCGCTCTTCAGGACGGTGTAGAAGACGTCCTTGACTTCCACGGACTGCACCAGGATCTGGAAATAGACCGACGGCGAAAGTTCCAGCTGGAAGACCGCCACCAGGAGGCCCGCCAGGAGGCCCGACGCGCTAGCGAACAGGGACAGGAACGGCATGGCCACCAGCAGGGCCAGAAGCCTTGGCGCCACGAGGAACGAGGCCTCGCGGGCACCCAGGGTGTGGAGCGCGTCCACTTCCTGCTGGACCGACATGGAAGCCAGCTCCGCCGTGATGGCGCTGCCCGAGCGGCCCGCGATGATCACCGCCGTCAGCATGGGACCCACCTCGCGCACGAAGGAGATGCCCATGAAGGTGGCCAGGTGGATGGATTCGCCGTATATGGCGAGCTGCTGGCCCATCAGGAGGGCCAAGGTGAGGCCGATGAGCCCGGTCAGAAGGACGACCACGGGCAGACCGCTGGCACCGAGTTCGTAGAGCTGGCGCCAGGTGGCTCCCGGCCAACTGTGCTCCCGGCGGGTGACCAGGCTCCAGGTCCCGAGCACCATGGCCACCCCGAAGGCCCAGGCTTCCGAAACGTGCGCCACCACGTCCCAGCCCGCTTGCCCCAGCAGCTCCAGCGCCGGGCGGGGCACGGTCGCCGCAGGGGGAGGCGCGTCGGGCCCGGGATCCAGGGCCGCCAACCGGTCCAAAAGAACCCGGGAAGGGGCGCGCAGCGAGATCTTGTGTCCGTGTTCCCGCGAGACCCTGCGGACGTGGTGGAGGGTTCCCGCCGACAGGACATCCACCTCTTCCACCTTGGAGCCGCAAAGCACCAGATCCCCCTTTCGGGCCAGCGTCTCCAACCCGCCCCCTTCTCCGAGGGCCCATGCGCGCTCGAGCCGCGTCGGAAGTTGGATCTCTGCCACTTCTCCAACCTACGATGTTGGAGGGCCCGCGCCGAGGTCGGGGGGCCCGCGCCTTTTGCGGCCGGGAGGAAATCGCGGCGGTCCGGCGAGTATCTTTGCGCACCTAATGTCCGTACGCGTAGCCATCATGGGCGCCACCGGGGCGGTGGGTGCCGAGCTTCTTTCCATCCTCGCCGAACGGAAGTTCCCGATCGCGGAACTTCGGCTGCTGGCCAGCAAGCGGTCGGCGGGCACCGCCCTGGAATTCCAGGGCGCCAAGCTCGTCGTGGAGGAACTGACCCACCGAAGCTTCGACGGCATCGATCTGGTGCTGGCATCGGCGGGCGGGAGCATTTCCGCCGAGTTCGCTCCCGTCGCGGTGAAGGCGGGCGCGGTGGTGGTGGACAACACGTCCAAGTTCCGCATGTCCGAGGGCGTGCCCCTGGTGGTTCCGGAAATCAACGCCCGGCGGATCAAGGACCACAAGGGGATCGTCGCCAACCCCAACTGCTCCACCATCATCATGAACCTCCCCGTGTTCCCCCTGCACAAGGCCTTCGGGGTCCGCAGGGTGCACGCGGCCACCTACCAGGCGGCATCCGGAGCCGGGGCTCGCGCCATGGAGGAGCTGAAGCAGGAGACGCTGGCGGCCATCGAGGGGCGTCCCTTCCGCGGGACGGTGATCCCCCACCCCTACGCCTTCAATGTGTTCCCGCACAACGCTCCCTGGATCCCGGAAATGGGGTGCAACGAGGAGGAGCTGAAGATGGTCCGCGAGACGGCCAAGATCTTCGAGACGGATTCCGTCAAGGTCCACGCCACCTGCATCCGGGTGCCCGTGCTTCGCGCCCATTCCGAGGCGCTGAACGTGGAGTTCGACCGCGAGGTCTCCGTGGAGGAGGCCTACGCGGTCCTGCGCGGGGCGCCCGGCGTGGAGGTGCTGGAGGATCCCGCCTCCAACCGCTGGCCCATGCCCGTGGACGCCACCGGACGCGATCCGGTGCTGGTGGGACGGGTCCGGGTGGACAAGTCCCGTCCCAACACCCTGGACTTCTGGGTGGTGGGCGACCAGATCCGCAAGGGCGCCGCCCTGAACGCGGTCCAGATCGCCGAAACCCTCTTCGCCTGAGGATCGCCATGGCCTGGATCCTGTTCGGTGCCCTGCTCGTGTCCGCCGCCTTCTTCCTGATGATCCTGCGGCAGGTCCTGCGCTCGGAAGAGAGGCTGCGCAAGCTGGTGGTGCACACGGAATCGCGCATCTCCAAGCGCTACCACGCGACGCTGGTCCCCCCCTCCGATCCAGGAGCCGGGGAGTGAGCGCTCCCGGCTCCTGGGTCGAGGTGGATCTCGGCGCGCTGGGACGGAACGTGGGCAGGATCCGCTCGAAGGTGGGTCCCGACGTGCTCGTCCTGGTGCTGGTCAAGGCCGACGGCTACGGCCACGGGGCCGTGGAGACCGCCAACCGCGTGCTGGAGTCGGGAGCCGACCGGGTGGGCGTCGCGAGGCTCCACGAGGGCGTCCACCTGCGCTCCCGCGGCATCCGATCCCCCATCCACGTCCTGGAGCCTTTCCACCCCGACGACCTCGCCGAATACGACCTGCACGGGCTGGTGGCCACCGTGTGCGACGCGGATGCGGCGGAAAGCCTTTCCCGTCACGGGGAGTCCACGGGACGGCCGATCGCGGCCCACGTGAAGGTGGACACGGGCATGGCCCGGTTGGGATTGCATTCGAGCCGCGAGCGGGAGGAGATCCGCGCCGTCCTTTCCCTGCCGGGAGTCCGGTGGGAAGGCATCTTCACCCACTTCGCCCGCGCCGACGAGGACGCGACCGCGACCGAGGTCCAGTTCGTGATGTTCCAGGACCTCCTCTCGGACCTGGAAGGCCGTGGACTTCGACCGCCCATCGCCCACGCGGCCAATTCCGCGGCCATCTTCCGACACCCCTCCACCTGGCTCCAGATGGTCCGCCCGGGAATCGCCGTGTACGGGTATCCTCCTCCCGGCGCGGAGGAAACGGGGCTGGAACCGGTCCTGGGGCTTCGCGCCACGGTGCGCCATCTCTCGTGGAAGGAGCCCGGCGAAAGCGTCAGCTACGGAGGCACCTGGACCGCGCGGCGTCGCACGCGCTTGGCCGTGCTGCCCCTGGGATACGGTGACGGATTCTGGCGCGGCCATTCGGGAAAGCTGTCGGTGGAGATCGGGGGCCGGATGTGCCCCCAGGTGGGCCGGATCTGCATGGACCAGATGATGATCGACGTCACCGACCTCCCCGGGGTCCGCCTGGGCGACTGCGCCTGGGTGATCGGCCCCGGCGCGGGTCTTTCCGCCGTACGGCTGGCCTCGAACCAGGGAACCATCGTCTACGAGGTCCTTTGCGACCTGGGCAGGCGATTGGAACGCAAGTACGTCTGAACGGTTTGGTAGATTCCCCGCTTCCATGTTCCGCCCTACCCTCCTGTTCCTGACCGCCGCCCTCGGCATCGCCTGGTCGCAGTCGGCGGACGATGTCGCGCACGAGACCCAAAGGCTGAAGTCCCTGGTGGACGAGGAGAAACGCGCGATCTCCACCGATTCCTCGAGCCAGGCCGAATGGCGCTCCCAATCCAAGGAACGACTAGCCTCCATGCGGTCGGATTCCCGCAGGCTCGCCCGCGAGCGGGACAGCCTGCGCGCCTCCCTGGATCGGGAAAGCCGCCCCAAGCCGCCGCCGCCGCCGCCCGTGGCACCGGCCACGGTGCGGAAGAAGGCCTTC
>CAYXXL010000335.1:0-3671 GCA_964469025.1 uncultured Fibrobacteria bacterium | reverse complement strand
GATCCGCTCCACTTCCTGGGCCACGAAAGGCCAGTCTCCCAGGCAGAAGACCAAGTGACGGGGTTCCACGGGGAGAAGTTCCAGGTCCTCGATCTCGTCGCCATCGCTCTCTTCCGGTGGTGTCGCCGCTCCCGGCCTGGCCAGGGCCCGAAGAAGGTCGGGAAGAAGCGCCAGGCGCACGACGGCCAGGACGGGGCCGGCCGGCAGAGCGAGAAGGCGCGAAGCGATTCCCGCCGAGCGCGCGACGATGGAATCGTGGCGATATTTGTCCAAGAACGCCAGGGCGATCCCGGAGAATTCCGCGGCACCCAGGATTTCCGCGGCGGCGGGATCCGGGAGGTCGGGATCGTCCTCGGGACCGGGCTGGGCGGGATCGTCCAGGAAATGCAGCGCGATCCTCTCCTGGAGAGCGGCGCGGGCGGCGGTGGCGCAGGCGTCGCAGGGATCGGCGGGAAGCACCCAGCGGCGTCCGTCCTGGATCCATGTCGCCGCCCAGATCTCGGGCAGCTTGCGGACCGCTTCCAGGTATTCGCCGGCGACCTGCGGCGGGAGGTCCAGGGCCACGCCGGACCAGCGGCGCGACAGCACCGCCGCGCGGGCCGCCTCGGCGAACGGCAGCGATCCGTGCCGCACCGGCAGGACCGCCAATCCGGGGCGGAATCCGTCCAGGTGGAGCAGATCCTCGCCCACTACCGGAGATCGTCCTCGTCGGGATCGAAGAAGAACTCGTCGGAATCCGTCCTGCCCGAAGCGGGACGGCGGCGGCGCAAGGCGCCCAGGTCCAGGGCGTCGTCTCCCAGGACGCGCCTGACCGCGTCGGGAAAGGACGCCGCCGCCTCGGTTCCGCCCTGGGCGGCGAGGCGGCCCGCCAGGCGGACCAGATGGATGCCGTCGCGGACGGAAAACGGCAAATCGAGGCCGTGGGCCTCCTGGAGATAGGCGACGCACATGGCCCGCAGGTCGTCCGAGGCGCGGGGCGAGTGGTGCGCGAGTATCCGGTCCTCCTCGCCGGGACCTGGGAACCCGATCTCCACCCTGGGTTGGAGGCGCGAGACCACGTAGTCGGGGAGGTCGAACGTGCTGCCGTCCTCGTTCATGGTCACCGCGATCCTGAAGTTCCGGTGGGCCTGCACACGCACGCCCGCGGTCGTGGAATCGACGCAGCGGCGGTGGTCCAGCAGGGCGGCGAGGGAAGCCCAGGCCTTCTCGCTCATCCGGTTGCCCTCGTCCAGCACGCACACCCCTCCTTCCAGGACCGCCGACAGCAAGGGGGAAGCGCGGTAGAGGATGCGCCCCGCGTCGCCGAGCACGGGGGTGATCACCAGGTCTTCGGGACGCGTGTCGGAGGTGCACTGCTGGACCCAGCACGGCTGTCCGCGCACCCGGGAGGCGGCCATGGCCAGGGTGGTCTTCCCCACTCCCGGAACGCCGGTGATCCGCGGCGACATGGGGGGGTCGTCGTCGTCCCCGTCCATCCAGCAGGCCAAAAGCTGGCGCAGCGGCTCGGTCTGGCCGATCCATTCGGGCAGCGTCGGCTCCGGGGGAAGGAGTTCCACGGACACGCCGTCGAGGACGATGATCTTCATGGCGTGAATCTAGCCTCTTCGGGAACCGCGGGTCACGGATCCCGCGCGCAGCGCAGCGAGAATCCGTCGGAGATGTCGTAGTTGGAGCGATCGACGTCGTCGAAGCCGCCGTACATGCCCCGGTACCAAGCGCTCCCGGCTCCGTCCGAGGTGGCGCTCCACCACGTTCCGGTGATCCCCGCCGTGGAAAAACCTTCGTTGGAATAGCCTCCGGGAAGTCCCCGGAAGCCGAAATCGTCCGTCCCGTTCCCGGAGAGACCTCCGTTGGGAACCCATCCGGAAGCGGACTTCAGCCTGGCGGCGTCCACCGTGTTGGTGCTGTCCACGAAGTTCTGGAGGGTGGTCCATTCCGTGTCCGAAGGCACATGCCAGCCCGATGGGCAGACACCTCGCGCGCCGCTGGGCAGGGAGGCGCTGGATGCACCTGCGGCCATCGCCTCGGTCCAGGTGTAGAGGCGACCGTACTTGGCGCAGGAATCCAGGCTGTTGCCGTAGCAGATCCCCACGGTGTCCGGGACCCCTGCGGAACCGCGGTAGTTCAGGTTCTGTGCCATCCAAATCTCGGAACCGAGCGTGACGGTCCGGTAGGTCTGGCCGTCGCGTGCATCGGTCATCGCGCCGAACACGGCTGAGGAATTCCAGGGGACGGCGTAGTCGGACACGGAATAGGAGGCTGCGGACACGGAGCTGGAAACCCAGCCTTTCTGCGCGGCGAGGGCCCGGATGGTCTCCGTCCCGCCCAGCACGATGGGGCCGGTGTACAAGGTGGAGGCCTTGCTCGGCGCGGAACCGTCCGTCGTGTAGTGGATGCTGGCGCCCACGGACGCGGTGGCGAGGGCCACCGACTGCATGCCGGTGTACGAGCCCGGGGCGAGCCCGAAGCTCGGAGCCGTCAGGGTGTCGAAGGTGTAGGAGGCGCTGGACACGGTGCTTCCGGCCAGTCCCGCTTTCAAGGCGACGGCCTGCACGGTTTCGGTCTTGCCCACCTCGATCGGGGCGTTGTACACCGGGGAGGCCACGGTGGGAGGGGTGCCGTCCGTGGAGTAGTGGATGACCGCTCCGGGGGTCGCGCCCGAGATCGACACCGATTGCACGGTGTCGCAGGTCCCTCCCGCGGGTCCGATGACCGGGGCGGCGGCCTGGACCGTGTAGGTGGCCTTGACGACGGGGCTGGTGGCCACGCCCGTCTTCGTGGCGCGGACATAGAGGGTTGTCGTGCTTCCCAGGACCAGGGAATCCGCGTAGGACTGCCAATTCGCGCTGTCCGTGGAGTATTGGATTCGGGCCCCGGGCGTGGTGCAGGACAGCATCAGCGGGAGAAGGTCGTCGGAGCTCGTCCCGGAGGGCACGGAAAGGGTGGGCGCGGCCACCGCGATCGCATAGGTGGCCGAACTCGCGACGCTTGTGGCGAGACCCGCCTTGACGGTCCTGGCCAGGAACTGGATGGAACTTCCCAGCACGATGGAATCCAAATAGGCGGTCCAGGTCCTGCCCGTGTCCAGCGAATACTGGAAGCTCGCGCCCGGCGTGGCGCTCGCCAGCTCGACGGTCATCCGATCGCTGGAAGCGGTCCCCGAGGGGAACGAGAAGGTGGGTGCGGCCGCCTGGATCGCGTAGGTCGCCTGCGAAGTCGCGCTGGTCGCGAGCCCGGCCTTGATGGTTCTCGACAGGATCTGGACAGTGCTTCCGAGCACGATCGAATCGCCGTACTCCGTCCAGGTCCGGCCCGTGTCCAGGGAATATTGGAATCCGGCCCCGGGCGTGGACCCCGACAATTTCACGTTCAACAAATCGTCGGAACGGGTACCCGACGGAATAGAAAAGATCGGGGCTCCGGCCTGGACCGCGTAGGTGGCTTGGGAGACCGCGCTTGTCGCGAGCCCCGCTTTGATGGTTCTTGCCAGAAGTTGGACGGTGCTTCCGAGCACCAGCGAATCCGCGTACGCCGTCCAGGTCTTGCCCGTGTCCAGGGAAAATTGGAACCCGGACCCCGGCGTGGCGCTGGAGAGCTTCAGGGTCAGCAGGTCGTCGGATCCCGTGCCGGACGGCACCGAGAAGGTGGGAGCCGCGGCCGCGATCGCGTAG
>CAYXXL010000334.1:0-3687 GCA_964469025.1 uncultured Fibrobacteria bacterium | reverse complement strand
TCGCGACCGGTGCAGGCAAGACCACCGTGATGGCCATGCTCATCGCATGGCAGACCATCAACGCTGTGCGTCGACCAGGCAGCAAGAACTTCACGCGCGGCTTCCTGATCGTGGCCCCTGGCATCACGATCAAAGATCGGCTTCGCGTGCTTTTGCCCAACGATGCCGACAGCTACTACCAGAGCCGCGAACTCGTGCCCGCCGACCTCCTCCCGGAGGTCCAGAAGGCGAAAATTGTCATTACGAATTTCCATGCCTTCAAGCTACGCGAGCGCCTGGAACTCTCGAAGGGGACGCGGTCCATGCTCCAGGGCCGTGGCGATGCCCTCCAGACGCTGGAGACCGAAGGCCAGATGATCCAGCGGGTGATGCCGGATCTGATGGGGCTGAAGAACATCCTGGCCATCAATGACGAGGCCCACCACTGCTACCGCGAGAAGCCCGACGACATCGACGAGGAAGCAGAACTCACAGGCGACCAGAAGAAGGAAGCTGACGAGAACCGCGAAGCGGCCCGGATGTGGATCTCTGGTCTGGAGGCGGTGAAGCGGAACCTTGGACTGCTGCGTGTCATCGATCTTTCCGCAACGCCGTTCTTCTTGAGCGGTTCCGGCTATGCCGAGGGAACGCTCTTTCCCTGGACCATGTGCGACTTCTCGCTCATGGACGCCATCGAATGTGGCATCGTCAAACTTCCGCGCGTTCCCGTTGCCGACAACATCCCAGGCGCCGAAGTCCCGATGTTCCGCGACCTTTGGAGTCACATCGGAAAGAAGATGCCCAAGAAGGGCAAGGGGAAGGAGCTGGATCCGCTTTCGCTACCCACCGAACTCCAGACGGCTCTGGAGGCACTTTACGGGCACTACGCCAAGACCTATGAACTATGGAAACGTGAAGGCATTTCCGTTCCGCCTTGCTTCATCGTTGTCTGCAACAATACGGCCACGTCCAAGCTGGTGTACGACTACATCTCGGGCTTCTTCCGCGAAGACGGCAAGGGCCCATTCGTGCCAGGGCAATTGGAGCTTTTCCGCAACTACGACACCGATGGCAATCCATTCCCACGGCCTCGAACCCTTCTGATTGACAGCATGCAGTTGGAATCCGGTGAGGAACTGGACGACAACTTCCGTAAGGTGGCAGGACCAGAGCTGGCGATCTTCAAACAAGAGGTGCTGGAACGTGGCGGCAAACTCGCCGAGGAGATCCGTGGCGGCAAGGAATTCAGCGACGCCACCATTCTGCGGGAGGTCATGAACACCGTTGGCAAGAAGGGCCGACTCGGCGAGTCGATTCGTTGCGTGGTTTCCGTGTCCATGCTCACCGAAGGCTGGGACGCCAACACAGTGACGCATGTGCTGGGGCTTCGAGCCTTCGGCACGCAGCTCTTGTGCGAGCAGGTGATTGGGCGTGCGCTACGCCGACAATCGTACGATCTGAACGAGGACGGCTTGTTCAACATCGAGTACGCCGACATCCTCGGGATTCCCTTCGACTTCACGGCCAAGCCTGTGGTTGCCCCGCCTCAGGCGCCGCGCGAAACGGTGCAGGTCAAGGCGATCAAGCCGGATCGAGATGCATTGGAGATCCGCTTCCCGCGCGTGCAGGGCTACCGCGTAGAACTCCCTGAAGAGCGGATCGAAGCGAAGTTCACCGACGAGCACATCCTCACGCTCTCCCCGGATGACATCGGGCCATCGATCACCCAAACCTCGGGGATTATCGGGGAGCCTGAAAATTTGACCCTCGCACACACGCGCGACACGCGTCAGTCCACCGTGGTGATGCACCTAACCAAGTACCTGCTGTTCAACCATTGGCGTGACGAAGGGGGCGAACCGAAGATGCACCTCTTCGGGCAACTGAAGCGCGCCGTCAACCAATGGATCGAAGGCCACCTTGTTTGCAAGGGCGACACCTATCCGGCTCAGCTTCTTTACCTGGAGCTGACCAAGCGCGCTTGTGACAAGATCGCGGGAGCCATCACCCTTGCGGGGATGGAGCGGAACAAGGACGCAGTCCGTGTGATCCTCGATCCGTACAATCCAGCCGGATCTTCGCGCCATGTGAACTTCAACACATCCAAACGCACGCGCTGGGAAACCGACGCTCGCAAGAGCCATATCAACTGGGTTGTCTGCGACAGCGACTGGGAAGCCGAATTCTGTCGTGTGGCCGAATCGCACGACAAGGTTCTGGCGTATGTGAAAAATCAAGGACTTGGTCTGGAGGTTCCCTATCAGATGGGATCAGGAAGCCACGTCTACTTGCCTGACTTCATTGTGCTGGTGGACGACGGCAAGGGGTGGGAAGATCCGATGCACCTGATCGTCGAGATCAAAGGGTATCGAGGCGAAGACGCCATCGAGAAGAAGCGCACCATGGACACCTATTGGGTTCCTGGCGTGAACCAGCTCGGTACCTTTGGACGATGGGCATTCGTGGAGTTCACCGACAACTACTTGATGGACGATGAGTTCAAAGCGAAGATCGCGGCGCAGTTCGACGCGCTGATGGGGAAGGTGTGCGGATGAAGTCAAGCCTCACCACAAGCCAGTATGCGGTCATCCTTGCCGACGTCAAGGACCGCATTCTTCAAGCGAGTGTCCGTGCGGCGCGTGCGGTCAATCGCGAGCTGGTGTCCTTGTACTGGGATATTGGGGGCGTGATCGCGAAGCAGCAGGCCGAGTCGAACTGGGGCGACGCTGTGGTCGAGCAACTTTCCCGCGACTTGCGCCGATCCTTCCCCGATCTGAAGGGCTTTTCGGCACGCAACCTGTGGGACATGCGCCGCCTGCACGAGGTTTACGGATCTCCCGACTTTCTGCGACAGCTTGTCGCAGAAAGTCAACCGACAGTCGCTGATGGCAAGACTAGCAGGTCAAAAACCGTGCCCAAGAGTACGGAGAAACTGGTGGGATCGGACGCGATTCTGCGACAGCTTGTCGCAGAAATTCCGTGGGGTCACCACCTGCTCCTGATGAACAAGCTCTCGGACGCAGCCGCCCGACTGTACTACTTGCAGGCGACCGCCCGGTTTGGGTGGAGCCGCAACGTGCTCCTGAACCAGATCAAGGGCCAAGCGTTTGAGAGAGCCGTTCTAGAGAAGAAGTCGCACAATTTCCCGCTGGCCTTGCCAGAGCATCTGGCCGAGCAAGCGGACGAGATGATGAAGAGCAGTTACAACCTTGGATTCCTGGGCCTGACCAAGGCCGTGAAGGAACGCGAACTGGAAGACCGGCTGATCACGAACTTGCAGCAGTTCTTGTTGGAGCTGGGATACGGATTTTGCTTCGTGGGACGCCAGCACAAGCTCACACTGGGTCGCAAGGAGTACTTCGTCGATCTGTTGTTCTATCACCGGCACCTGAAGGCATTGGTGGCCTTCGAACTCAAGGTGGGTGCCTTCGAGCCCGAGCACGCAGGGCAGTTGGACTTCTACCTGAACCTTCTCAACGACAAGGAACGCGGCTCCGACGACCATCCGTCCATTGGAATCATCCTCTGTGCCGAGAAAGATGATGTCGAGGTGGAATTCGCCCTGAAGAGCAAGAGCAACCCGATTGGCGTAGCCGAATACCAACTCAGTTCCAAGCTACCCGCCCAGTACAAGGGCCGCTTGCCCACGGCCGCGCAGCTCTCTGCCGTCGTGCGCCACACCATCGAAATTTCGCAGGACTGACCCGA
>CAYXXL010000333.1:0-3717 GCA_964469025.1 uncultured Fibrobacteria bacterium | reverse complement strand
CCACCACGGTGGTGGCCGCCGGGGTGGCAGCCGCCGTGGTCAGCGCGACCACCGCAGACAGGAACAATCCGGAATGGATGGATGGATTGGACATTGGACTCTCCTAGGACGGAAGAAGGGCGAATTTTCTTCATTCCACCGTTTTCCAGAACGGCGATCAAAGGCTCAGAGCAGTTGGATGATCCGGGACGGCTCGGGATCTTTTCCCGAAATTCTCAGCAGGTAGATGCCGGGGACCACGGGACTCCCGGCATCATCCCTGCGGTTCCAAACGGAACTGGCCGCTTCCGCCCCATGCACGTGGATCAATTTTCCGCGCAATGTGTAGATGGCCACCTGCCGGGAGGGCTCTGCGGAACGGAATAGAAACTCGCATTCGGCACCTCCTCGGGCCCCGGAAACTCCCAGGAATTCGGAGACGTGGGAGCTGGGATTCCACTCCATGGCCGGAGCGATCGCATCCGTCGCCCTCGGGCCGGCGTAGTTGTAGGTGAACCAATCGACGTCCACATAACCCGTCTCGGACGTGGTGTTGAAGGTGTAGATCCCGATCCGGGTGCCGCGGTAGTTGCCCCAGGTCAGAGCGTACATTCCGCCGATCCCCTTGTAGGCGGCGCCGTCCAGGCTGAAGCTGAAAACGCTCTGCGCGGATTTGTCGATGAACGACTTCAGCCAGACGGAGGTCTGTCCAGCGGGAACCTGGTCGCCGTTCGTGACCGTGCCGTTGGTGGTGAAGCGGAAGGTTCTCGCTCCGTTGGCCTGCACCACCCCGACGGTCGCGTAGTTGGAACCTCCGTCGAACAGGCTCATCCCCGCCTCCTGCCCGTCGGCCATCTTCGAAACGTCGATTTTGACAATGGCTGTCCCACTGTCGCTTCGCATGAAGCGCTGCGACAGGGTGTTGCCCGCCTTGAAGAACCCGCCACCGCCCAACGGCTTGAATGCCGACAATCGCAGGAATCCGGGACGGGCGGAGAGCGACCACTTGTCCGCGCGCGGTTGGTAGAACCACTCCCACTGGGGCGAAATGGCGGTGCCGGTGAAGTCGTCGCTGGATTGTGGACGCACGATGGGGCCGCCCGCGATGGGTTTGGCCGAGCTCCACACCATGTTTCCGACGCCATCCGCGCCCACGGTACCGATGATGGGCCATCCGTTCGTCCAGGTCACCGGAAGCAGGCAGTCCGTGCGGCCCTCGGGAACTTTCCCGGTTCCCTGGTGGGTCAGGAACCACCACTTCCCCACCCGGTCCTGGACCAATCCTCCTTGGTTGGGTTCGCGATCCGCGACCTTGCAGTGCATGAGCACCTGGCTTCCCGTGTACGGCCCCGTGACCTTGCTCGCCTTCTCCATCATGACATCGCGACCGTCCCCGGCGTTCCCGGTCTGGCTGAAGAGGTGGTAGTAGGTGCCGTTGATCTTGTACAGCTTGTTGGCTTCGCTGCCGGAGGACTGGTGGATCACGATGTCGCTCGCGGACAGCAGCTTCTTCCCATCGGCCGTCACCTTGAAGAGATGGATCTTGTATCCGCCGCCGTAATTGCTGGTCACCAGGTACTCCTGGCCGTCGTCGTCCCAGAAGGGACAGCAGTCGTCCCAGCCAGAAAGCGGGAAGTTCGCGTCGTTGTCTTCGACAACCCTTGTCAACGGATCCCACGGCCCTTCCACCTGCGCGGCGGTGGTCATGAAGAGGCCTTCGTCGGGAGTGAGGTAGTAGATCCAGAATCTGCCCGCGTGGTAGCGGATCGCTCCGGCCCAGATGCCGTGGCCGGATCGGCTCATCGATGTGTAGTTGTAGGCGGGACCCATCTGCGTGATGTCGTCGACCGCGTGCCCGGCGATGGTCCAGTTGACCATGTCCGTGGACTTCAGGATGACCACTCCGGGGGAGAACTGGAAGGTCGAAGAGATGATGTAGTAGGTGCTGTCCACTCCGATGGCGTCGACGTCGCTGTAGTCGCCGGGAATGATCGGATTCTTGTAGGTGCCGTTTCCCTGGTCTCCCCAGGGCCCCACGTTCCCGACATCGGCCCGAGCAGGAATACACGGCAGCAGCAGGGCGACGACGACCGATGGGAACGCCATGGACGAGGGAACAAATCCGCGCGGGTTCCATCGAGTCTTTCGAAGCAATTCCCGCATCCGACCTTCTCTCCCATCCAGGGACTTCGAGCAGGAACGCCCGGTCCACCATGGATGCGACCTGCCGAATTTGATCCGCTTCGGGCAATCGATGGCGTGGTTTCCATGGGGAAAGTGTTGAAGGATTGCAACGCGAGGGCACCTGAACCCGTGCGCTCAGCGCCCGACGATGATCCTTCCGCTCCAGGCCATCCGCCCGTCGATCTCCATCGACAAGGCATACATGCCGGGAGGAGCCGACTTCGCATCCCAGGTCGCCTCGTGTTGGCCGGCCGACACGCCCCCGTCGAGGAGTCTCGCGACCACCCTGCCTCGCAGATCGACCACCTGCATGAGAATGTGCCGTGCGTTTTGCAGGGAGTAGTCGACCGCCACCATGGCGGTGGACGGATCGTACCGGATGGACGCCGGCGACGCGCGGAACTCTCCACCCTCGATCGAGGTCGTGCTTCCGTATTTCGCGGCGACGATGTTCGCCTGCACCGCGCTGTCGGTCGCGTCGGTGGCGAATCCGCTGGTCATGCAGCCTTCGTAGAAGATCCCCTGCGACCAGTTGCTGTTGTCGCCTCCGATTCCCAGGATGATGGCTCCCTGCTTCTTCATGGGGTGGTATCCGGCGGGGCGCGCTCCGCTGTACATGGTCTGGAGTGCCCCAGCTTGGGCGTTCCCGCCCTTCAGCGCCCAGGAGTTCCCGGAATTTCCTTTCACCATGCCTGTGACATAGTCGTTCGTGAAGGACGGTTCGGCTGTGTTCACCGCGTAGGATTCCCTGGCATAGAGGCCGTTTTCCATGTCGGCCATCATCCAGGGGCCCTTGCCGCTGCCCTTGCCTTGTGCGAGCCAATTTCCGAAATACACGGCTTCCATGGTCCCGGCACCCTCGTCCAGGTTGTTGGTCTCGGCATTGCCATAGTCGAAACAGCACATGTTGTTGAAATACACGCCGCTGGTCACCATGTAGATGGACTCCGGATCGTCGCCGGTCGCGATGCCGCTGGTCTTGTCGTCGCGGTAGCCCATGCCCCCCGTGAACTTCATGCCGTACGCGGACTTGCCGGAAATCGAAAGCTTCGCGGCCGTCGCGACCACCCGGAGGTCTGGAGTCTTGACCTGGCCCCCCGCTGGCGCTGCCGTCAGGTTGTTTCCCTTGCCGGACTGGTCGTAGAGGATCGTGATGGTGCAGGTGGTTCCGGCGCAGAACGCGTCCTGGGCCGCGGAGTTGGCCAATCCGCCGACGGAGAGGACCCCGATGTCCTTGGTTGTGCTGTCGGATCCCCGCTTGACCTGGTAGAGGCTGCCCGCATACGCGCCGTACAGGGCTCTCACCGTGCTGTGCGCGGCGACGCAGGGTGTTCCCCCGGCCTGGTAGATGTCGCAGGGGCCGGTGGCCGCCGAACTCGTTCGCGGTGCACCGACCGCCATGACGACGGAAATTGCCGTCACCGGGAATGCCTTGCCGAAGAATCTCACGCGAGAACTCCTTTTTCGGGCATCATCTCAGCGCCCGACGATGACCTTTCCGCTCCACGCCACCCGGCCTTCGACTTCCATGGCCACGGCGTACAGCCCGGGACG
>CAYXXL010000332.1:0-3755 GCA_964469025.1 uncultured Fibrobacteria bacterium | reverse complement strand
CGAAAAGTTCCCGGGGCTGCGGCTCCACGTGCTGCCCATGGAGGGCTGGTCCCGGGAAATGCTCTGGGAAAACACCGGCCTCCCCTGGGTGATGCCAAGCCCCAACATGCCCACACCGGACACCGCGCGAGTCTATCCGGGCATGTGCCTGCTGGAAGCCTGCACGACCAGCGAAGGACGCGGAACCACGCGCCCTTTCGAGATCTTCGGGGCTCCTTGGATCGATGCCTCGCGCCTGCGCTCCGATCTCGATTCCCTGGGGCTTCCAGGCGTGCGCTTTCGCGAACTCGGGTTCCAGCCCACCTTCCACAAGGGGGTGGGGCGCCTGTGCGGCGGGGTTCAGATCCACGTGACGGATCCTGTCTCCTTTCGACCGGTCCTGACCGGGTTCGCGGCCCTCTGGGCCCTGCGCCGCCAAGGCGGCTCGGACGAACCCATCCCCATCGATCCCCTCCATCCGGAAAATCTCCCGGACATCTTCGCCTGGAAGGCCCCGCCCTACGAATACGAAGCGTTGAAGCTGCCCATCGACATCCTGGCGGGCCATTCCCGTTGGCGCGAGATGCTGGAAGCGGGGGCCGCGCCACGGGATCTCGCCCAAGCCTGGGCTCCGGACGAAACGGCCTGGCTGGAGAGAAGGAAACCCTTCTTGCTCTACTGAAGGACCGCTTCAGTCCTCTTCGAGGTCTTGGCTGCGGGGTCCTTCCGCCAAGTTCGCACGCAGCGCTTCCAGATGGGGCAGGAACGCCTGGAACAGGCCGGCGAACTCCTGCGGGGAGATCTGCTCGCCGCGGATTCCGGAGGGGATGCCGCACGCCTCGGTGGCGGCATCGATGACCGCAGCCGGAAACGTCATCAGAAGCGAGTTCCGCAGGGTCTTGCGCTTCTGCCGGAAACAGGCCCGCACGAACCAGGGAAACAGCGGATCCAGGCAGAGCGGTGTCTCGCGGGCTCGCAGGATGAAGGTCCCGGAATGAACCCTGGGCCGTGGTCGAAAACTATCCGGTCCGATCTTGAGTCGGATCTGGGGCACCGCCCAATTGGCCACGAGCACGGAAAGCGAGCCGTAGTCGCGACTCCCCGGTCCGGAGCACACCCGCTTGGCCACCTCCCACTGCACCATGAAGGTGAGATGGCGGAAGCGGTGGATCTGGGGCAGGAACCGGATCAGGATCGCCGAGGCGCGGTTGTAGGGCAGATTCCCGCACAAGACCGGAAGGAGTCCGGTCTGTCCCTGCGCCATGAAGGGCTCGAGGTCCACGAAAAGTGCGTCCTTCTGGAGGACCACCAGATTCGCGCCTTCCGGAACCTTCCGGGGAAGCTTTTCGGCCCATTTGGGGTCGATCTCCACCGCCACCACGCGACCGGCCCGGACCAGGTGCTGGGTCAGCGCACCGGCACCCGGACCGATCTCGATGACGGTTCCGCCATCGCGGGGGTCGGCGTCGTCCACGATGGCCCGACAGACGGCATCGTCCACCAGGAAGTTCTGCCCGAACCTCCTGCGTTCCTTCTCATACACCCCTTCCTCCGCTCAGCGGGCGACGGAAGAGGGCTGGAGCTTGGTTTTCCCGTTGCTGCCGTCGGATGGGTCGTCCACCTGCTTGTAGGTGGAGCAGGCGTTGAGCGCGGCGGCGGCCAGGGAGGCCAGGATCAGGAAACGGATGGCGGACATGGAAGCTCCTTGCAAAGATTCGAGATTGGATCTCTTTAACGAGATAAACTACCTTGTCCGTCCAGCATATGTCCATGAAAAAGCCCATCTCGGCTCCTCCTTCCAAGCCCGTCGATTTCGACGAAGCGCTGGAACGCTACCGCGATTATCTCAAGCGGAAGAAGCTCCTCTTCACGCGCGAGCGCATCGCCATCCTGGAGGAGGTCATGGCTCGTCACGACCACTTCTCCGTGGAGGAACTGCACGACAGCCTGAAAGGCTCGGGCAAGAAGGTGAGCCGTGCCACCCTCTACCGGAATCTGGTCAGTCTCAAGGAGGCCGGAATCCTCGCCGAAGTGGACCTGGGAAACCGCCACATCCAATACGAGCACGTGCTCGGGCACCACCAGCACTTCCATCTCATCGACGAAGAGACCGGCGTGATCATCGAAGACGATTCCGTGGAAGTGGAAAAGGCCGTGGAGGCCCTCGCGCGCCGCCATGGCTACGAGCCGAGCCTGATCAAGCTCCAGATCTTCGGGCACCCACTCAAGAAGAAGTAGGGACCTCGACGACGACCCGGTCGCCCAGGTTCTACATTCCCGCAGCGGTCCGACCATGACCACGGAGGAATCGACCCAGATGAAAGGCATCGTCCTGGCCGGAGGCTCCGGCAGTCGGTTGTACCCGATGTCGAAGGTGGCCAGCAAGCAGCTGCAGCCCATCTACGACAAGCCCATGATCTACTACCCGGTGGCCACGCTCATGATGGCGGGCATCCGCGAGATCCTGGTCATCTCCACCCCCCACGACACGCCGCGCTTCAAGGATCTCATGGGCGACGGCTCCCAATGGGGCATCCACCTGGACTACGTGGTGCAGCCCTCGCCCGACGGGCTCGCCCAGGCCTTCGTCCTGGGTGCGGAGTTCATCGGGACGGATCCCGTCACCCTGATCCTGGGCGACAACCTCTTCTACGGGCGCATGGGACTCGCCGAGGCGATGGACGCCTTCCGACAAGGCGCTCTGGTGTGGGGGTATCCCGTCAACGATCCCGAGCGTTACGGCGTCGTCGAATTCGACGCCACCGGACGGGTCCTGTCCATCGAGGAGAAGCCCTCCAAGCCCAGGAGCCGCTACGCGGTTCCGGGACTCTACGTCTACGACAACACCGTGGTGGCCCGCGCCCGGGCGCAGAAGCCGTCCCCGCGCGGAGAGCTCGAGATCACCGATCTCAACAACTCCTACCTGGCGGAAGGCGCATTGCGGGTGGAGAAGCTCGGCCGCGGCATCGCCTGGCTGGATACGGGAACCACCGAGAGCCTCCTCGAGGCCAGCCAGTTCATCCACGCCATCGAGGCTCGCCAGGGACTCAAGGTGTGTTGCCCGGAAGAAGTCGCCTATCGGCAGGGCTACCTGGACAGATCGAGATTCACCGCACTTCTCGCGGCCATGCCGAAATCCTCGTACAAGGCCTATCTGGAAGGCCTGCTCGCCGAGGCATCCGAATGAAGGTCCTGCTTCTGATCGTCCTGAGCGCCCTGGGCCTTTGGTACAACTGGCGTGCGACCAGGGCCTGGTGGGCAGCCCAGAAGACCCATCTTCCCAAGAGCAACGACATCGCGGGGTGGGTGGGGGTGGGCTTTTCGGTGGTCTGGTACTTCTTCGTGTTCGTGTTCTTCATAGGGCTCACGGTCAACAACACCATTTTCCGTTGAGATCCAGTCCCCCTTTCCCTGGCGGTGATGGTGGGTTATCTTTGACCGCTCCCGGGACATAGCGCAGCTGGTAGCGTACTTGAATGGGGTTCAAGAGGTCGTGGGTTCGAATCCCGCTGTCCCGATGGAAGGCCTCCCGCACAGGGGGGCCTTCTCGTTTTCCGGGCATCATGATCACCCGGCAATTCACAAGCGGCGCATGGGGCAAGCGGCCCTGGATTTCGAGAGCGACGTGCTCGCCGTGGACCTCAGCAGCGGCATCGACGAACTGAAAGGCCGCCTGGAGACCGTCCTGCTTCCTCCCGAGACCCCCCATCGACGAAAGCCAGCGGTCGCGCGAGCTTGCCCGCGCCCGGCAACTGTCCGATGCACAACTGGATCGA
>CAYXXL010000331.1:0-3761 GCA_964469025.1 uncultured Fibrobacteria bacterium | reverse complement strand
TGTCCTCCCTTCGTGATGTTGATGGTGAGGCTGTAGGTGCTCTTGGCCGCCAATCCCGTGATGGCGTAGGTCGCGCTGGTCTGTTCGTTCGTGCGCGCGCTGGCCGGTACCGTGTAGCTTTTGGTGAGCGCCCCGGTCAGGCTGATGACGCAGGTTCCTTCGCCGGCATGGCCGCTGTTGAACCGCCACTTCACGTTCGCCACGGCGCTCGAGCCCGTGGTGGTGGTGGTTCCGGCGAGGATCCCGATGCTGGCACCCGAGACGGCATCGATCACGCCGGCGCGTGGGCTGGCCGGTGCAAGCAGGATCGCGAGCGCGATTCCCGCGCAGGCCTGGTGACCGATTCTCATGTGGAACTCCTGTCGTGGGTGTCGGGACGGTCGTCGATCGCCTTCATGGACTCTGCCCGACGAACCGCAGCAGTGCCCCTTGGGGGGAATACGCGACCCCGCTTTGCGGAATCCGCCCCAGCCTGCGCCCGAAGGCGTCGTAGCCGACGGAAGGCCTGGCCGCGTTGTAGGGAATCGGCGCGACGATCGACGAGGTCTTCCCGTTCGTGATCATGGTGGCGACATTGCTCTTCGCCGATCCTCCTCCTCCCCGCACGTTGATCGTGAAGGTGTAGGTGGTTCCGGGAAGCAGTCCTCCGAAGGTGAAGTTGGCGCTCGTCGCCTCCGCCGTCCGCACGCTGGCCGGGACGGAAATCGCCTGGGCATAGGGCGTTTTCAGGTTGATGACGCAGACACCCTCCCCCGAGCGTTTTACCATCCTCCAGATCACGTTGGCGGAGGTGTCCGTGGTGCTGCCTCCCAAGACTTGGATGCTGGCACCCGAGGTGGCGTCCACGACGCCGGCCAGGCTTCGGTTGGAAGGGACGATGGCGGCGGCGATCGCGAGCCCGAGGCCTGTTGCCGCCCGACTTGATGGTTTCATGAGGGTCTCCTTGTTTGACGAGTTGGCGGTGGCCCTACCAGAGCTGCCCTGCGTGGAACACGAAGTATCCGGCCATGGCCAGGAGCAGGTACCCCATGGCCTTCTTGACGCGGATCATCCAGGCGCCGGATCTGGGCAGGAGCGACATCAGGCCGCTGAAGGTCCCGATGGCCAGCAGGAACGTGCCCATTCCCATGGCGAAGGTGAACAGCAGCGTGCTGCCGCGCACGACAGATCCCGTCTGTCCCACCCACAGGAGCACCGCGCCCAGGACCGGAGCGGTGCAGGGCGAGGCCACCAGCCCGAAGGTCAGACCCATCAGGAAGTTGGAAACGAACCCGGTCTTCCGCGACGCGCCCGCGGCTCCGCCGGAAAGACCGGGTATGGTGAAGGGGAGGGCGTCCAGCATGTTCAGGGAAAGCGCGGCCAGCACCACGGCCACGCCCAACACCACCTTGGGGTTGGAGCTGATCTCGCCGAACATGGAACCGGTGAGGGCGGCGAACGCCCCCAGGGCGGCGTAGGTGACCGCGATTCCCAGCACGTAGGACAGGGCGAGGGCGAAGGCCTTGCCGCGGCTGTCGGCCTTGCGCGCGCCCAAGACGGAAATCGTCACGGGGATCAGGGGGTAGATGCACGGGGTGAGGCTCGTGAGGAGCCCCGCTCCGAACACCAGGGGATAGGCCGCCAGGGTGTGCCCGGAAAGGGCGGCGGAGATGGATTCGGGAGAGAAGATGCTCATGTGCGTGCCTCGAAGGATTGTGCGGAATTCGTGGGAGGGGTGACGGGTCGAAGCCCCTCTCCCTCCCTGGCAGGGGGGAGAGAGGATGTTCGGGTCGGGACTAGAGCTTGTCCAGGGCCTCGACCAGCTTCTTCTCCTGGTCGGGGTCGTAGCCCTGGAGCGCGATGAGGAGCTTGCCGTCCTTGCCGAACAGGTACAGGGAGGGGATGCCGTTGTACCCGAAGGTGGGGGCCAAGGTGCCCTCCGCGTCGTGCAGGACCTGGTAGGTGATGCCGAGCTTCTTGGCTCCGCGCTCCACCTTTTCGTTCTCGCCCTTGTCCACCGAGATCCCCACCACGTCGAGTCCCTTGGACTTGTACTTGGACTGGATCTCCACCAGTTGGGGCACGGTTTCCTTGCAGGTGGCGCACCAGGTGGCCCAGAAGTCGATGAGCACGGGCTTGCCGGCCAGTTCCGAGGAGGCGTGGACCTTGCCGGCGAGATCCGGGAGCTGGAAGGCCGGGAGCTTGTCGGGGGAGGCGACGGAAAGCGTCGCGAGGGCCAGGACGCCGAGCATGATCTTCTTCATTGTGGAGTTCCTTTCGAGGGTGGTGTGTTCAAATGTCCCAGGACAGGCCGACACGGGCGGTGCCCTGCATGTACCAGGCGCTGGTGGGGTACAACTGGTAGAGCTGCATGTTTCCGGGGGTGTCGCGCCAGAGGTGGTCGTAGGAGAGGTCCCAACGGCGGGGAAGCCATCCGGACCAGGAATCGGGGAATTCCGACATCGCCTTTGCGCCCAGCAAATAGGAGGTGAAGGGGTAGTAGCGGATGTCTGCGCTCCGGTAGGTTTCGTCGCCCTCGTACTGGTCCTGGATGAACGCCGCCCCCCACTGGCGGTACCACCTGCCCTGGATGCGGAAGATGGTGGCCTCCGAGAGATGCTGGGTCCATTTGAGCGTGACGGTGTGGGACTTCAGGTCCCAGGAATCCTCGTAGGCCCGGTATTCCACGCTCATCGATCCCAGGTTGGGGCCTATGTGGAAGCCTTGCAGGTATTGTCCGGCCAGGGCCACCGCATCCTTCCGGTGCGGGAGGTTTTCGGCGATCAGGCCCGAATCCAGCGTGGTCACTGGATTGTAGGGGTGCCCGATGTATCCCGAGGTGCGCGTGAAGGTGACGTTGCCTCCCACCAGGGACAGCGGCGTCAGGATCTGCGAAAGGCCCAGGTTGTAGGACTGGACACGCTTCGATCCCCCGCCCAGGAGCGCCCAGGCTCCGTAGGGGAACTCCCTGTCGAAGAACCAGCTCCCTCCGTAGGAGACGGTGGTGTTCCGCTCGCCGAAGTCCCAGGAACCGCCCACCGCCGGGGAGAGCGACTGGTAGTCGCGCTCGCGGCTCGCGTACAGGCTTCCGTCGAACACCCGGCCCTTGTCGGACCAGTCGAGTCCGACCCGCGTCCCCGCACGGGGCTCCCACGGGCCTGCCTGCGAGGCGCCGGACACGCCGTCGAGGATGGAGGAAGCCGTGGTCAGCTTCCCGGTCTGGCCGGACCCTTTGGTTCCGAGTTCGCGGGATGCCCCGGTCACGACGTCCAGCTGCCCTTCCCATGCCACCGAGGTGTGGCCACCGAGCCCCTTGGTCAAGAGGAAGATCGGAGAGACCGCGGTCACGTCGTTGCGGTCGCGGAAGACTTCGAACTTGGTGTCGAGCTGGTCCCCGCCCTCGTCGGCGGCGGCGATCGTGGCCAGGAGCGACAAGACGGATATCGTCCGTGTCAGCATCCGCAGCCCCCACCCGCTCCGGAGCTTCCACCCGTGCTGCCCTCGCGGCGCGGGAAATTGTCGCCGTCCAGGGACCCCTCCAGCTTGTCGGGAGCGCGGTTCATGACCGGATCGGCCAGGAATTCGCGGTCCTTCTGGTGGACCATGGCGCATCCGGCGGGCCAAAGCGAAAGGCTCGCGAGCGCGAGTCCGAACCCGATGCGGACGATGAGCGTGGCGTTCATTGCTTCCTTCCCCACTTCCAGGTCTATTCCGGTGGCAGCGGCGGGTTGGTGGGCGTCTTTCCCCACACGTATTTTGTCAACTCGGTCGCGTTGTGCGTG
>CAYXXL010000330.1:0-3768 GCA_964469025.1 uncultured Fibrobacteria bacterium | reverse complement strand
AAGCCGGTGACCGCCCACCTGGAGGCCGCGCGCGGTCGCCATCCATTGCGGCACCTGCTGCGCACCGCCACCAACCGACGGTATCTGATCGGGTTCAGCGCGACCATGCTGGTGGCCACCGGCGGATTCATGCTCCAGCCCTTCGCCAGCACCTTCTCCGTCAACAACCTGGGTGTTCCCATCGCCACCCTCCCCATGGTCTACATGATCACCGGCGCCACGGCGATGGTCGCCGGGCCGCTCATCGGGCGGTTTTCCGATTCGTTCGGCAAGTACCGGACCCTGTTCCTGGCCACCTTCGGCGGGTGTGTCGTGGTGGGCTGGTACACCGGCTTGGGACCGAGCCCCCTGTGGCTCGTGATCGTGGCCAACTGCCTGAGCTTCATCACCATCGCGGGCCGTCAGGTCTGCACCATGGCCCTGATCTCGGCAGTGCCCGCGCTCCCGGACCGGGGCGCCTACATGTCGGTGAGTTCCTCCATGCAGCAGCTCGCGGGAGGGGTCTCCTCGTTCGTCGCCGGATTGATCGTGGTGCAGACGCCCTCGGGACGCCTGGACCACTACCACGCGCTGGGATGGGTGGTGGTCTCCGCCATGCTGGTGACGCTCGCCATGATGTACAACGTGAACCGGCTAGTCCGGCGCCCGGAGCCGGAACCCGCTGTCCAGGCCGGGGCGTGATCGGTCGGATCCCGGTTTCGGGGGATCCAATGGTTCGAACCGCGGATTTCTTCCTTTGCAGCGGACCTCGACCGACACCAAGGAGAGAGACCATGGGCGGCATCCGCAAGATCGACGAGTTCCTGCTACTCCTCCACCGGGGCGAAGTCCCTCCGCATCTGGAGCAGGTCGCGCGGGAATTGGCGGCGAGCTCCGGGGGCCGTTCGCGGATGGCGGAACTCGTCGCGATGGAGGAGGACGTCGTTCGCTCCTTCCCACCCGAGGAGGTGACGGCGGAGCTCCGACGCCGCTTGGGGGATTCTCCCGCTCCTGGAGCCATCCCCGAAAACCGTCGCACGACCTGGTGGATCGTCGGAGTGGTGCTGGCCATCATCGTCGGAGGCCTGGCGGTGGGCATCAGCCTCCTCCTCCCGAGCCTCCCCAAGGACACGAGCATCATCTCCACCTTCGGCCTCGCTCCGCCCATCGCACCCCATCCCGCCGCGGCGGCGAAGGACGGTCTCCCGGGGCGTTGAGCCGCGACCCGGCCTCAGACCCTGTGCTTGAGCACGGTGTCTCGCGCGGTGGCCGCGTGGTTGGGGAAATCCAGCGAGCTGTGGAGGCCGCGGCTTTCCCGGCGGCGCAGGGCGCACTCCGTGATCAGGCGGGCCACGCGTGCGGCGTTTCGAAGCTCCAGCAGACTGGGGGTGATCACGGTGCGCTTGTAGAAGTCCTCCACCTCGTCGCGGATCAGGCGAAGATGGGTCGCGGCCCTTTGGAGGCGGTCGGTGGTGCGCACAATCCCCACGAAATCCCACATGGTGCGTCGCACCGACTCGTGGAGATGCCGGATCACCACCTCCTCGCGGTGGACCTGGGTGCCCTTGCGGTCCCAGCGCCTGACCAGGGAAGCGGGAATCGGCGAGGCCGGAACCCGCATGGAGTGCTCCGCGGCGCGACGCGAGAAGACCACCGCCTCCAGGAGGGAGTTGGATGCCAGGCGATTGGCGCCATGCACACCCGTATGGGCGCATTCTCCGCAGGCGTAGAGCCCGCGGATGCTGGTGCGCCCGTGCAGGTCGGTCTGGATGCCGCCGCACAGGTAGTGGGCGGATGGGGTCACCGGGATCGGTTCCCGTTCCATGCGGATGCCCGCCTCCAGGCAGCGGGCCCGGATGTTGGGGAACTTGGTCCGGGCGTGGGACCCGAGGGATGTGGCGTCCAGGTAGACGCAGGGGTCGCCCAACGCCTTCATCCGCCGGTCGATGGCTCGACTCACGATGTCCCTGGGGGCGAGATCCTTCAGAGGATGCTCCGACTCCATGAACTTCTCGCCGTTGCTGTCCACCAGGAACGCTCCCGCACCCCGCACCGCCTCGGAAATCAGGAACGCGCCGCGCATGGGGTCGAAAAGAGCAGTGGGGTGGAACTGCAGGAACTCCATGTTCGCCACCCGCGCGCCCGCGCGCCAAGCCATGGCGATGCCGTCGCCGGTGGAGACCGTGGGGTTGGTGGTGTGCTGGTAGACCTGCCCCACCCCCCCCGTGCAGACCACGGTGCGAGAGGCCAGCCAGGTTTCGATGCGACCGGTGTCGCGGTCCAAGGCATAGGCCCCATGGCAGGTGAGGGCTTCGTCGTGGGGGGCGGTCAGGAAATGTTGGGTCACGAGTTCCAAGGCGAATCGCCGCTCCAGGATCTGGATGTTGGGATGGGCACGGGCTGCGTCCAGCAGGGCGCGTTCGATCTCCGCACCGGTGATGTCGCCGGCGTGGAGGATGCGCGCCTTGCGGTGGCCACCCTCCCGGTGCAGGTCGAAATCGCCCCCTCGCCCGCCCTGCCTGGTGAACCGCACTCCCCAGTCGATGAGTTCGCGCACGGCGCTTGGCCCCTCCTGCACCAGGGTCTCCACCACCTCGCGATGGCACAGGCCGTCGCCCGCCGCCAGGGTGTCCTGGACGTGGGAGGCGAAATCGTCGTCGTCGGACATGACCGAGGCGATGCCCCCTTGGGCCCAGCGGGTACCGGTCTCGTCCGCGTTTCCCTTGGTCAGAACGACGACCGAGCCCGATTCGGCGACCCGGAGCGCATAGGTGAGCCCCGCGATGCCGCTTCCGACGACCAGGAAATCGACCCGATGTATGGTTGCGGCCGTGGAGCTCTCCCGCTGGTCTGAACGTGGAAGCTTGAAAACTAAACCTTGCCGGGATCCGCGCACCCCCCCGCGTGCCGATTCACCGGATGGAAGACTACGTTAATGCACCAAGGAGATCCCAATGCGCCTGAATCCAAATTTCCGGAGTCTTCTGGTTGTGCTCGCCACCGGTGCCGCGGCTTCCGCTCAGGTCAACATCCTGGCAGCCTCCGAGTACCAGCCCGCTCTGGAGGTGCTGCGCAAGGCCTTCACCGCCCAGACCGGCATTCCCACCCACGCGACCTATGGCAGTTCGGGTGCCTTGGCGGAAAAAGCCAAGGCGCCGGGAACCGACATCTTCCTTTCCTCCGACAAGTCCTGGGCCGACAAACTGGCCAACAGCCCCCGTTCGCAAGGTCCGGTGCTGGTCCTGGCCACGGCACCCGTATGCATCTGGATCCGCGGAAGCGGCCTGGAGCCCGACCCCAAACTGAGCCACCTGTTGCGGGAGACCCCCGGTCGCATCGCCCTGACGGACACCATCGCCTCGCCCGACGGCAAAGCCGCGGTGGAGGCCATGCACAGCCTGGTTGGTTGGCCCGAGATCCGCCGCCGCATCCTCATGCTCCCCGATGCGGCGGAAGTCGGTGATTCCCTGGCCGTGCCCGTTGCGCAACCGGAACCGGAGGTCGCCGGGACGGACTCCGCCAAGGACACCGCCAAGATGGCCTCCAAGCCGGAGGCCAGGGAGGCATCCAATTCGCGGATACTCACCGATGCCTTCCTGCCCCAACCACTTCTGTGGGGAACCCCCATTGCCGGCACGGGTCGTTGGGTGCCCGTCGACACGTCCCTGGCTCCCCCTCTCTACCCGTCGGTGGTCCAGCTGAAATCCATCAATCCCAGCCGCGGGGACGCGGCCAAGGCATTCCTGCAGTTCCTGCAATCCCCGCGCGGAGTGTCCATCCTGCGCGCCA
>CAYXXL010000329.1:0-3773 GCA_964469025.1 uncultured Fibrobacteria bacterium | reverse complement strand
TCCCCAAAGACCAGACTACGCCGTCGCCAGATCCTCGGGCTTGATGCCGGTGATGTCGGTGATCGCGTCCCAGTCGTACCCACGATCCAGCATCTTGCGGGCGTTTTCGAGGGACGTCTGCCGAAGGCCCTGCTCCAAGCCCTGCTCCAGGCCTTTTTCAATGCCCTTCTCAATGCCGCGTTCTTCCCCGATTTTCAGGATCTGCTCTTCCATCGTCATGGTCACCTCCCTCGTGGCGGGGTGGAGCTTCAGGGTCAGGGCTTCCTGTACCCCATAGTCGCTCCTATTGAATATATACCGCAGCACCACGCGGAGAAATCGCATCGCCAATTCCGTGTCCAACGGGCCGTCTTCAGGCGTCAGCCGCTCCATCAAGGCGGCCACCTCCGCCGGGGAAAAGATGGCCTTCATCAACTCCATGGCCATCAGCACGGATCGGTTCCCGTAGGACTCGCGCAGGTTTTCCCGGGAAGTGCGTGCAAGATCCACCAGAAGGAAACCGAACTCCGGCAAGAAGGGGCGCAATCGGTCGGGGATTCCCGGGAAGGACTGGGACAGCGTACGGACGGTCCATCGTTCCTTGCCCTTGTACAGGACGATGGGGATCACGGAAGGTAGGAGACTTCCTTCGCTTTCAGCGCGTTCCCAGATCCCGAGCATGTAGGTCGCCGAAGATCTCCTTGAAAAATTCGTCATGCGGGGAAGACGCGGACATGGGAGGCAAAGCTATCAATCGAACACCGGTTGGGGGTCTGGGGGAGCTTGACTATTCGGAGGAATCGGCATTCGGACCGGCGGCGCTTGTGCGCCCGTGAATCCCGGATCCGAAGCGGTTCGGCAGGCTCACCGACTGCACCAACGGAACCGCGCCGCTGGCCTCCATCCAGGGAACTCGGCGCGGGAGCGACACTCATCGGCATCGCCGAGTGTTCTCCCGATCACGGAGGCACAGGAAAGAGCCGCGATAGCCAGCGAGGACTACGCGACCTCGGAAAGGCTGGCGAGGCTTTTGACCGAACCCACGGCGCCGTCGCAAAAGCGGAGGAGGTGAGCTTCCTACATTCTTTCCGATGGCGCGATTCTTCAACACCACAGGACCGTGCAATCCAGAGGACCACTATTTCCTGCCTCCCGAGGTGCGCCTGCGCCAGGCGGACCTGGAGCGCTACATCGGCCAGAAGCTCTACTGGGTTCTCCATGCCCCGCGCCAGACGGGCAAGACCACGTTCCTGCAGACATGGATGCGACAGCTCAACGCTTCGGAGAAGGTCGTGGCCTGCTACGTGAGCGTCGAACGCTGCCAAGGCATTCCCGACATCGAACGGGCCATTCCCGCCGTTTGCTCCGCGATACGGGACTACGCCAAGGATTTCGGAGTCCCGATTCCGGAGCGTCCCGCAGTGGACACGGATCCGGCCAGCCTCCTCACCGAAATCGTAAAGAACTGGTCCGAGCTCGTCGCCCCGAAGCCCCTGGTGGTCCTGTTCGACGAGGTCGACACCCTGGAAGGTTCCGCCCTGGTCAGTTTCCTTCGCCAACTGCGCGGCGGCTTCGCCAGCCGGGGCGTCGGGCGCTTTCCCGTCAGCGTCGCCTTGGTGGGCATGAGGGACCTGCGCGACTACTTGACACAGAGCAAGGACGGCGCCTCAATCAACCCCGGCAGCCCGTTCAACATCAAGCAGGACTCCGCGACACTCGCCAATTTCAGTCGACAGGATGTGGTTGACCTTCTGGGGCAGCACACGACGGAAACCGGACAAGTCTTCCTGCCCCAGGCCGTGGAGGCCATCTGGTACTGGACCCAAGGCCAGCCGTACCTGGTGAACAAGCTGGCCGACGAGTGCGTGGAGCGGATCACCCACCGGGATGCGACCAGAAGCGTCACCGCGGACATGGTCCTGGAAGCCAAGGAATATCTGATCCAGTCACGCACCACCCATCTGGACTCGCTGGCCGAACGGCTCAAGCAGCCTGAGGTGAAACGCGTCGTGCAGGCAATCCTCACCGGAAGCACCGACGCCGAATTGGGACCGGGCAACCGCGACGTGGAGTTGTGCCTGGATCTGGGGCTCGTCACATGGTCATCGGCCAACGGCTACGAGATCAGCAATCCGCTCTACCGCGAAGTCCTTCCACGCGTACTCAACGCGGGGTTCCAGTATGGGATGGCTCCGCCTGAATTCTCCTGGAAGAATCCCGATGGGACCTTGGACATGGACGCGCTCCTGGGTGAGTTCCAACTGTTTTGGCGAGAATACTCCGACATCTGGGAAAGCAAGGGCGACTACACGGAAGCCTTTCCACATCTGTTGCTGATGGCTTTTCTGCAGCGAGTGCTCAATGGCGGTGGACGGATGGACCTGTTCGTGGAATTCGCCGGGCAGGGCTTCGTCATCGAGATCAAGCTGGTGCGGGAAAGCAAAGGCCGGGACGCCACCTTGCGGGAAGGCCTGACGCAGGTCGCCCGCTACCGCGCCACCGTGGGCGGTCCCGAAACCCCCACCTACATCGCCTTGTTCGATCGCACCCCGGCCGGGCGCGCCAAGCCATGGGAAGAGAGCGCCTCACCTGGGAAGTCGTGGACACACCTGGTGGCAGCGTCACCGCGGTGGGTGGATAGGGGAAGAGCATCGGCTCACCTGGTGGCCCCTGAAAATCGCGGGGAACGGCAGACCTTCCGGCTGGCCGGGTGAGGGTTCCGCCCGCGAGGTCGGACGTTGGCATTAGGAATTTCGCCAAATGGCGTATATATTTCTGCCATAATGGTCGGGAGGAGTTTCATGCCCACAGTTGCCAAGAAAGCCGCATCCCTCCGGGTCTCGAGGCCGGCAGCCATGGTGGTGGCTTCCGAGAGACTACTCCCTGTCAACACGTACACGAGCCTGCTTGGACTGAAGCCCTCGGCCCTCTTGGCAAGGCACGATCAGATGAAGAGGGGGATTCCCTTCGCATCCATGGAGAAGTTGCGGGGGACGTTGAGCCTTTCGCCGAAGGAAATGGCCCAGGCACTGCATCTTCCAGAGCGAACTCTCTCGCGGCGGAAAGTGGAAGGTCACCTCCAGCAGGACGAATCGAACCGCTTGGTTCGGATCGCGTCCATCTTCAAGAAGGCAGTCGACCTGTTCGAAGGCGACATCCAAGCAGCTGCAAACTGGTTCAAGACTCCGGTTCTGGGCCTGGACGGGCACATACCCTTGGATCTGGTCGAGACGGAAGCGGGAGCCTTGGAAGTCGAGGCTTTGATCGAGCGTCTCGAGTACGGTGTCTTCAGCTGATGGTCCAGGCCTGGCGGATCACCAAGGCCAAGCACCAGCAGACGGCATTCGATGGTCGAGGAGCCGCACTCGCCGGAGGGCGCTGGAACAGTCGAGGAGTACCCGCAGTCTATGTCGCCGGTACGTTGGCCTTGGCCACTCTCGAAATGCTGGTCCACCTGCATTCCACAAGGGTTTTGAGCACCTATTCCTCGATCGAGGTCGAGATCCCGAAAAGTCTCATCGAGGCGTTGGATCTTGCCGGACTCCCCTCGGATTGGGATTCATACCCTGTATCCGAGGATGTCCAGAGGCTTGGGGACGAATGGTTGAGCGGAATGTCCGCGGTGGCGCTCCGCGTCCCCAGCGCGATCATTCCGACGGAGTCCAACTTTCTTCTGAATCCACGACATCCCGATTTCGGGAGGATCGCGAAAGGGTCCCCCAAGCCCTATGGATTCGATCCCCGGCTACTGAAGCCAGCGTAGCGGGATGGACTCCTGTTCGACGAGGTCGACA